>CAJYHH010001077.1 GCA_913773825.1 Candidatus Sericytochromatia bacterium
GCTGAGCGACCTGGGTATCAATAATCGGTACGCCGGTAATGTCTAATAAAGCGACGCGGGCTTCATTGTCGACAATTGACTGCAGCAGATTTTCCATAATTTGCTGGGCGCGTAAAGTATCGACAACGCCAATCAGCGGTAGGAGCAACAGCCCGTCAATTAACTCAATCACAGGGGTTGAGAGTTCTAATAAAGAACGGCTTTGCTGGGCAATTAAATCCATTGCCTGTTTGCGGTCCGTGATATCGCGAACTGTACACAGCACTAAAGTATCTTCGCCAACCGTCAGCGGACTTAAGCTGATTTCAACCGGGATTTCACGGCCCTGTTTGGTGATCGCATACAGCTCACGCCCAGCACCCATCGGGCGGGTCTGAGGATGCTGATAATAGGCGTTAAAATACTTAGGGTGCTTAGGACGAAACCGGGGTGGGACCAGGATGTCGACGGATTGCCCCAATAATTCAGCGCGGCTGTAGCCAAACAGATGTTCTGCCTGACTATTAACCAGCTGAATCAGGCCGTCAGGGCCGACCATCAGCGTGGCGTCAGGGGCTGCTTCCCAGAGGCCCTGGAATTTATCATCATTCCTTTGGCGTTCAGCTATCTGGGCTTCGAGTGCCTTGATCTGTTCACGCAGCTGGTTGAGCTCAGCGGATGTCTCTGTCATGGCCTCTCTCGCTTTCTCGGCAGAGCTTGAATTTTATGCATTATAACCACACTTATACATTCTGCAGCGCTAAACTCTCAGCTCTGAGATCAGCTGACAATAGTGGCTGGTCAGCCTGACCAGCTCCTGATAAAGCGGAAAGACCTCACTTAACTCAAGTTCTAGCCGAATCAAATGGCCCAACAGCTTGTGATAATGGTCTAAATGCTCGAAAGCCAGGCGTTCACTTTCGGCTAAAAAGCGCCAGCCAATCAGATCACGCAGCTGGCTGACTTCAACAGTGGTCACCCGAATCCAGTCACATTCCTGCTTCAGCCAGCTTTTTAGCAGACTTAAAAGTTCCTCTGGGGCTAAGCTGGGTTCAACTTGAAGCATCTTTATTCACCCCTTATCCTGCTGACGTCTGCTAAGGGCTTAGGCTGAACCGACTCACCTGATTCATTGAGCTGCGGTAAAACCAAAACCGGAATTGGGCTGTGATGCAGCACAAAGGTGCTCTGGCTGCTTAATAACAGAGAACTGACCGGGCCTAAGCCCCGACTGCCCATCACAATCAGATCGCAGTTGCGCTGTTCAGCCAGTTTGATCATGCTGGCGCCAGGATGACCTGCCATCACCACAATCTCGCTGTTTAAACCGGCTTGATCCAGACGCTGTTTATAAGGCGTTAGAAATTGATCGGCTTTTGCTTCAATGCTGAGCCCCAGTTTTGTCAGGGTATTGCTAAAGCCTGGATCCAGCAGGTCAACCTGGCTCAGGCGCTGTAAATCATAGGCATGAAATAAGGTGACATGGGCCTGCATGCGAACAGCCAGATCCAGTATTTGTTCAAAAACGGTTTCAGGGGTATTAGACAGATCGCTGGCAAAAAGAATTTGTTTGAACATAGGGAGCTCCGTTATAGCGGGTGTGATCAGACGTGCCGTCTGACTCTGACTAGAGTTTAAAGAAACATCCGCTTTGACCCTATGATGAAACATCATTCACAAGCATGATCTGGATCAGCTTTCTTGAAGTTCCCTGACAAAAAATAGCCCTAATTGATGTAAATCAGTTTTTGTTGTCTAACAGGTCAATGCCTGACTTGAGCCCAGGGCTTTACGCTAAAACCAGCAAGGTGCGAGAAAGCAGGTAGAGGCCATGCGCCAACCCAAACCCGACTGTAATCAATGTGATGTTCGCTGCTTAGGCCCATTAGCTGCGCTAAGTGAAGATCTGCTCGAAGATTTTAATCACAATAAAACCGCCAGAACTTATTTGCCCGGCCAGATTATTTTTTATGAGGACAATCAGCCCTTTGGCATTTTTTGTGTCGAAAAAGGGGCGGTTAAACTGACTAAATACACCCCAGATGGCAAAAGTTATATTTCCCGAATCGCCAAAGCCGGCGACTTACTGGGCTATCGGGCCTTTTTAACTCAAGAGCCTTATTCTGCCACCGCTGAAGTCTTAGAAGAAGCCGTCTTGTGCTTTATTACCCGCGAAGTCTTTTATGACGCCATGAAACAAGCGCCAAACTTGCCGCTTGAACTACTCAGCCAGCTAGGAGCTGATCTGCGCTCTGCTGAAAACCGCGCCCGTGATTTAGCTTATAACTCAGTCCCTGAACGCTTAGCCGAACTTTTGCTCTCACTCAAAGAAAGTTTTGGCCAGGTCCAAAGTGACGGTAGCGTGTTGTTAGATATTCCGCTCAGCCGCGAAGAAATTGCCAGTATGCTCGGCACCACCGTTGAAACCACTGTTCGCACTCTGACGCATTTTCGCCAGAAGCAGCTAATCGCCTCAGAAAAAAAGAAAATCCGCTTAAAAGATCCTCAAGCCCTGGCTGCATATATTCCGGGTGTTTAAGTCTGTTGTCAAAGCCTTTAAACATTTTCTTTAAGCAAAGGGCTCTGTCTGGTTTGCTTAAAAGGGCGCTTAAAAATTTAGACCCAGGCCGAAAGACCGATTGAGAACCTGGAGCTGAATCATGATGGTACTACCTTATGTTGAAAATTTAAATATTGAAATAAAATTTTTTTGCTAGTAAAGTATTTGGTTTTTACTGATAAGACCCCGTTGAAAATCATGTTGAATGGAAATATGCTTTACATCAGTGATAACAGGTTGAGACACAGTGTCTGGAAACTGAATTTAGAGAATGGCCAAACGTCGCGTCTAGCTGGCAGCGGTCAATCCCGGTATCAAGATGGCGCTGGCGAAAAAGCGCAGTTTAATCGACCCGGTGCGCTGGATACTGACCGGGCAGGCAATCTTTATTTAGCAGATGTAGGCAATCAAGCTATCCGAAAAATAACCCCAGAGGGCATTGTCTCCATTTTGTATAAAGGAGCTCCAGTGCCTCCAAGGGCATCATCCTAACCTTAATTAAGACAAGAGGCTGTTTTGTTTGGCTGATAAGGCATAATCAGTACGGGACAAGGGCAGTGAAGCAGTACATATTCACTAGTGCTGCCCAGTTGTCGAGCTTCTAAGGCATCTAAGCCGCGGCTGCCGATTATAATCATGTCACATTTAAGCTGTTTAGCAGTTCTAACAATCACTTCACCCGCTTGTCCACGAGATAAGCGGGTTCTGACCCGAATGCCCTGTGAGCGCAGTGCTTGGGCCTGAATTTCTAGGCGCTGCGACAATATCTGTTTAAAGGCATGTTCGAGTTCAGTCAAACTGCCTTCAAAGCTGAGCTCGGGTGTGTCTTGTTCAAGTTGGCTAAAGTCATAGCTGACGGCCGCTTCAAGGGCGTAATCAGCCAAAAGACAGACTTCTGCCTGTAGGGACTGGGCGAGTTTGGGTAAATGCTCAAAAGCGGCAAGTGAAGCGGCTGAAGCATCACATGGAAACAGAATCAGTTTAGGTTTTGTGGTATGTGTCTGAGTAAGGTCAGACATGACGAAACGGAACAATCATGACAGGGCAAGCTGCATGATTCAGGACATAACTGCTGGTGCTGCCCAGCAAAAACGAATTCACGGCCCCTAAGCCTCTGCTGCCCATCACAATTAAGTCACAGTGCTGCTGTTGGGCCAGTTCAGTAATACATTCCCCGGCATAGCCACGCATAAGCTGCATTTCATGAGGGATACGGGCTGATTTAAGTTTGTCGCTAAAACGGCCTAAATGCAGACGAGCTTTTGTTTGTAAGCTCATTTCAAGCTCTTTAAGCGTGTTGGCAAAAGCCAAATCGTAATAGCTGGCGTTGGTGGCGCTAAGCAGTTCGTAAGTATGTAATAAGGTGACACGGGCTGAAAATAACGCTGCCAGGCTTAATGCATGCGGAAAAGCAGCCAGGCTGGCCTCAGATAAATCGCTGGGAAAAAGAATATGGGTGAGAGTAGGGGGCGGAACAGGATTTAACATCTTTAGATTTCCTATTCGTTCATGATAGAGCGGGTTAGGCAACTTAGTTTTTGGCGCTCAACCAGCCTGTCATAAGCCTAAAAAAAGTTACTGTTTAGCAGCATGATGCTGATAGGGCAAAAAATTGATCTAAATTAATTTTTTTCTTGTTTGGCTTCAGAGAGTTAAAAACAAGCCTCTGGCATGATGGGTTAAAGGATGTGATTCAGGAGAATGGTGATGCCAGAGACACAGCTAGATGCTTATTTACCTTTACTTAGACTCTTGCCGATTGAAACCGGGCAGGATCTTAAACTTTATGCACTTAATGGCCGTACCGGTCAGGTGATGCCCCCATGCTGTAGTGACCGAGATTTATTTTTATCTGTGCAGCAAGGCCAGCTCTGGCTTGAGAGTACAGCGGGCAATCGGGTGCTACAAGCCCGCGAAAGTGAATTTTTGCCTGCTGGTACGCGCTTTCGGCTGGAGTCCTTAACGGATTCTCGAGGGCGTTTAATTATGCCAGCTGAAGCTCAGATTAATTTTGAAGCTCGTTAAACGGTTTAAGCTATGAAAAAACCGCTGCAGCAGACGGGGTCGGCGTCTAGCTAACAGCGGCTTGGCGTGCGCTTGTGCTTTTAGTCCTGGTGAGTCAAACCATGAGAGGTTTTATCAGCTGTTTTTGCTTGTGGTGTTTTGTACAAACTGTTTGCTCTCAATAGCTGCGAAACCGTTTTTAGACCTTAATCACATTTAATTTTGATATCCACTTTGCCCTTTTTCTCTTTGTATTTGATATCTGCGCGGTTGCAGTCATCGTCGTCAAAATCGCTGTCTAATACAAAGCGATTCAGAGTGGTGTAACGCAGTTTGCCGTTGCGCTGCAAAATGGATTTAATGGCGTTGAGTCGGCCGTTTAAACCAGGGCCACGTTCAATTTCACGGACTCTGACAATCGTTATATCAGTGATGGGGCGAGTCCCTAGTACTTCGCGGACGCTATCGAGCAGAGCGGTGGTCTGGACAGTCAGATTGTAAGTGTTGACTGTGCCCGGAACAAACGTGAGCACACCCCCTACCAGGGGTTCACCACTGGCCAGGCGAATTTCAAGTGCATTCACTGCATTAGGGTTGAGCAGCGGGATTGTATCAATCTGATAGCTTAGCACCGTCTGATCGCCACTGATGCGCATATCGGTAATCCGAATGTTAACCGGTGTGCCGTTGACATAAGCCTGAACCCGATTTAAATCAGTGCGGGTGACAGGCACAATGTAAAGATCGTCAGCAATGGCGGGTTCACCCAAAAAATAGCTGACAGGATTGGGGAGACTTGAAACTTTTGCGTCCTGAACCCGATAAGGCAACACAATTTCACCCCGCACATCAGCACTGCTCTGGCTAGTAGAGCTACCAGATGGGCCCATCAAAGATGTCCCTGGCGCGCAGCTGCTCAGCACCAGACTAAAGCCCATGGTCAGGGCAAGACAAAGCGGGAGCGTTTTTTTGAAAGCACGGTCAGGATTCAGATTGAGTTTCATGGTCAAGCCTCCTAAGCTTTGGCCGGCAAAGAGGGTTTGTTGCGTGCCGTACCGTTTGTGAATAATTAACTTATATTTATATGTTAATTATTTTGTTGCCTAAGAGGCAATTCTAATCATGTTCAAATGCTATAAAAACTCTAAGCCCTTATACTGAGAAGGTTTGAGCCTGTTAATCAAATGGCAACAGAACCGCACTCTGGGCAAGCTTTGCTCTGCCAGACAGCTGTCTAGAGCGTTATGCTGATTTTAGGGTTAGATCAAAACCGCTTGACCTTCCCATTATTGTAAGCATCAGACTGAGGACAGCATCAGGAAGGAGCCAACGTGATGTCAAACGCAACAGAAACTCAACTCTCAATCCAGGGCATGACTTGTGCTGCCTGTGTCGCCCATGTCGAAAAGGCGATTGCCAAAGTCCCTGGTGTCTCCTTAGTTGAAGTTAATCTGGCGACTGAAAGAGCGCGTGTTGAGTCAGCGGGAGCCCCTGAACAGCAGATGATTGAAGCCGTTCAGGCTGCTGGTTATGGCGCAGAGCTTTTGAACGATCAAAACCGCCATGTGGATAAATCAGCTGAACTTTTACACCAGCTAAAGTTAGTCTGCATATCTGCGGGCTTGTCTGCCCCGCTGGTTTTGCCCATGTTGCTGATGCCGTTTGGGATTCAATGGATGCCCAATCCCTGGCTGCAGTTGGCTTTAGCGACACCGGTTCAGTTCTGGTTAGGGCTACGCTTTTACAAAGGTGCCTGGCATGCGATTAAAGCCCGCAGCGGTAATATGGACTTATTGGTTGCTCTGGGCACTAGCGCTGCTTATTTTATGAGCTTGTGGCAATTGTTGCGCGGGGCTCATGGCCATGCCCTGTATTTTGAAAGTGCTGCGGTAGTGATTACGCTGGTCTTATTAGGCAAATGGCTGGAAGCGCGAGCTAAAAATCAGACCAGTGAAGCGATTCGGGCGCTTGAAGCCCTGCGTCCGGACACGGCCCGCGTTTTAAGAGCTGGCCAAGAGCAAGAGCTGGCACTTGATCAGATTGTAAAGGGAGATATTTTAGCGATTCGCGCAGGGGAAAGAATTCCGCTGGATGCTGAAATTATCACGGGTCAGTCCCAGATTGATGAATCGCTGATTACGGGTGAGTCTTTGCCAGTTAGCAAAAGCCCTGGTGATGCTCTGACGGGTGGCGCGATTAATCTTGATGGCTATCTTGAAGCACAAGTGACA
>CAJYHH010001078.1 GCA_913773825.1 Candidatus Sericytochromatia bacterium
ACAGTTTTTTGACAACTCTTTTACTGAATCTTTATCCAAAGCCCCGGAACTTGGCCTTTTGGCCCCCGTCTTTCTTCATGTAAAGTGAATTATTGCAAGACATCAAGCATTATTTCCGTTTGTTAAATTAGGAGGCTATATGAAAAACGCACATCTTATCAAAGCATTGGGAGCCAGCCTGCTTACAGCTATTACCCTCGCAGCCTGTAGCCCTGGAACCTTGCCCGGCAACACCGTCGGCGTACCTGGCACTGGCACCCAGACAGCCAGCATCACCGGCTCAGTTGTTAAAGCTGACCTGACCCCCGCCAATAACGCAACGCTTGTTCTGATCCAGCAGACCGGCGGCCAGGATCGCGACGTTCAGATTGTTCGCACCGGCAGCGACGGTATCTACCGCTTCACCAACATCCCCGCTGGTCAGTACCGTCTGGCTTTTGTACTCCAGACCGAAGACGAACGCAAAAATAACACCACCAAATACTACAGCCCCACTGATGAATTAGCTTCTCGCTATTTCTCATTTATCACCACCGGTAACTTCACCTATAGCGGCAACGCAGGTTCTGCTTATCAGGTCCCTCAGCTCAACGTCGGCTGGGTCTCGGGTCTGCAGCCCCACGGCACCAGCGTCAGCAGCAATGGCCCGGTTAACTTCACCTGGGCTCCGGTTCAGGGCGCAACCAGCTATATTCTCGACATCCGCGACGCCAACAACAATCCCTTTTATAAGTCCAATGAACTCACCGGCACCAGCTTTAACTGGAGCGATCTCAAAGGCAATCAGGGCGCCAATAACGGCGTAGCAGTCCGTCCCGGCACTTATTACTACATCGTCAACGCCCGCCTAAACCGCAGTGGTGTTGGCACCGGCCCGACTCCCACCTACGGTGGTACCGCTCTGGCTTCCTTTACTGTTAACTAATTCAGTTAGCTAAAACATCTAAAAAGCCCCGCAGATGCGGGGCTTTTGTTCTGTCTAAAATAAATGAGTAAATCTTTAATTAGCGAGGTTATTTAGCAACGCCAATGACTAAACTGCCAAGATAACCTTCACCCTGTTTCTGCACTTTTAACACCGTTCGTTCACCCAGATTAGCGGGCAAATAGACCATATCTGTGGCGTTGGGCGTGTCTTTTTGACCACGGCCTTTATAAGCAGCGGCATTGCCATAAACAGCTGAGTTAATTTCTTCTGGCAAATAGAGCTGAGAAGTAATCAGGGTGTTGTTATTAAAGTGAACTTTAAAGTGAATATGGGTGGTGCGGCCTCGATACCAGCCCGGATAAATCGATTTAAACGTCACTTTGCCGTCAGCAGCTGTAACCTGAATGCCGCGTAAAAACGTTTGACCCGTGGTGTCGAGGTTGCGGCTATCACCTTGTCCAGGATAAGCGGAATACACGCCATCAGCATCTGCATGCCAGACATCCACCATCGCATTGGCGATCGGCTCACAGGTTCCAGCATTGACAATCGTCAGCGCAAGCTCAAAAGGCACACCTGTTTTGCCATCAGTAATATCCTGACGCACTTTGCTGGCCTGAATATAATAAGGACCTTCTGTTTCCTCTGGGGCCAGCACACAATCTGGATTATTTGAGCTGCTGGCGCTTGGGCTGCTACTAGGACTCACACTTGGTGAAGGGTTACCTGTTGGGCTAGTGCAGGCAACCAGACTGGTCAACGGCCCAGCCATAGCCAAAACCCCCATTGCACCCATCCCCTTAATTAAATCGCGACGTGAAATTTTTTTTTGTTCTTTTTCCATTGAGTACTCTCCCTGAGTTATCGAGTTCACGGGTTACGGAGTTAAATTTGTCTCAAGCAGTGCAGCTTATCAAGCCCGGCTCTTAAACTAAAGAACCGGGGTGTGTTTCTAGAAGCTTAAGCTGCACTTGGGCTGGCTGAAGGCATCGGGGGCGGAGAACCACCAGGAAAACCAGAGGGAGGCATTCCGCCGCCAGGAGGCATACCACCCTGAAATCTGAGCACAGCGCTGTATTCAGGGTGAGTCGCAATTAAAGCATCCATTTTGGTACGACGCTCTTCAGGCGTCAGGCTTTGCATCGCTTCAAGCTCAGCGGCCAGTTCAGGATACTGGGTGCGGATTTCTTCAATATTCGGCGGCAAGCCGCCGGGCCCACCCATGCCACCAGGAGGTGGAAAACCGCCCGGACCACCGGGGCCACCTGGTCCTCCCATACCACCACCAGGGCCACCGGAGGTATCGCTTAAGAGCGTCACCAGATCAGGATGAGCGGTTAAGAGCGT
>CAJYHH010001079.1 GCA_913773825.1 Candidatus Sericytochromatia bacterium
CTCTTACAGGGCAATCTGGGCACATCCATGACCCTGAGAATCCCAGTTAGCACGGTGCTCTTACAGGCTTTGCCCTGGACGCTGTTTTTAAATCTGATGGCGCTGACGCTAAGTTTTACAATTGGCACCAGCTTAGGTTTATTATTGGCCTGGCGCCGTCGCAGTCGGGTACTTGCCAGCCTGATGAACGGCCTGGCGGTGGTCTCACAGGCGATTCCAGACTTTTTGATTGGCCTACTATTATTAGTCTTTTTGGGTGTACGGTTGCGCTGGTTTCCTTTACGTGGCGCTTACGATATTTCGGTCACACCGGGCCTGCATCCAGGATTTATTCTGAGCGTTCTGCATCATGCGCTGTTACCCGCTCTGGCTTATACCCTCAGCACGGTTGGCGGCTGGATGTTGTCGATGCGCGCCAGTGCGACACAAGTGCTAAACGAAGATTATTTATTAGTTGCTCAAGCCAAAGGTTTAAAATCAAGCCGGATCTTTGGGCGCTATTTGGCTCGCAACGCAATTATGCCGCCTGTGACCCAGCTGGCAATTGCCTTTGCCTCGATGATTAGCGGCAGTATTTTTGTCGAATGGATGTTTGCCTACCCTGGGATTGGCTATTTCTTTGGCTATGCGCTTGGCAATCGTGACTTTACCCTGCTGCAGGGCATTCTGCTAGTATCAACCGTGACAATGGTCGGCGCCAATTTACTCGCTGACGCCATTTCAGTCTGGATCGATCCCCGTTTGAGGAAGCACTAAATATGAAAACTTTACTTGAAGTCCTCAGACATAACCGCAAAGCCGCAATTGGTACCGCTTTGCTGCTGGCCTTTATTTTAATGGCCATATTAGGCCCCATGCTGATTCCAGCTGAACTTGAAGGCGATCCGCTGATGCGCTTTCAACTGCCTTCGTTTAATCACTGGCTGGGCACAGACTATACTGGCCGAGACACTTTAGCTTTATTAGTCCACGGCAGCGCTGAAATGCTGATGATTGCGTTTTCAGCAGCGGTTTTAACCCTGATCATTGCCATGATAGCGGGCACGGTAGCGGGCTTATTAGGCGGCCGCGTAGATGTCCTACTGATGCAGCTGATCGAC
>CAJYHH010001080.1 GCA_913773825.1 Candidatus Sericytochromatia bacterium
CAAAAAGCCCAGCAGTCTTTGACGATGACGGCCCGTCTGCTGGCAGATGTTTTGTTATTTGTGCCACCCCTGCTTGTGTTTTTAGGTCTGGCCTGGTTGGGCTGGCTGCTGTTAGGGCATCTGTTGATTACGCGCCTGGGCCTGATTCAGGAGCGCTTGCTAGCTAAAGTCTATTTATTGGGACTGGTGTTTTTTCCGCTGTATAGTATGGGCGGTTTAGGTGCGGCAGGGGCTTTTTCAGTTTTACTAGGCTTAATCTGGTGCGTGAGTTTATTGGCTACCCGTTTTAAAAAACGCACACAGCCAGCGCCTGCTCAGGTGATTCAGCCAGAAGCCTAATCATGTGATGATAAACAAACAGCCCCAGTCATCTATTTTGACTGGGGCTGTTTTGTTGATTAAAGCTTTAGAAGCTGACCATGCGGGTCTGGCTGAACTCTTCACGGGCCTGAATGTCGCTCAGGACTTCAGGTTTAAGCACTTCGTCAATATTGACGATCATCACCGCTGGGCCTCGTTTGGAGTGGCGACCCAGCTGCAGGCCGTTGATATTGACGTCATGACGGCCTAACAGAGCGCCAATTTCGCCCACCATGCCAGGAATATCCGGATGGGGAATCACCAGCAGCTGACCCGTTGGGGCAAAGCTAGTGGGGAAGCCATCAATGCTGATGACGCGCTCTTCGCCGTCGCCTAACAGAGCCCCTGAGATCTGGCGGGTTTCACCTTCGCAGCAGATTTCAAGCACAATTACGCTGGCATAGTCACTGCTGGCAGTCGACTTGGTTTCGGTAATCCGAATCCCGCGATCCTGAGCTTTGAGCATCGCATTAACGTAGTTAACCTGCTCATGCAGGGTGGGCTGCAGCAAACCTTTGATCAGGGCGAGCTTTAGCGGGTCAGTGTTTTTATTGGCTAAGTCACCAAAGTAGCTGATGCGCGCTTCACGAATGCCGCTGGTCTGGAGCTGGCCCACCATGCGGCCAAGTTTTTCAGCCAGATTAAAATAGGGCTGAACTTCGCGCAGTAAATGCGGCATCAGGCCGGGCATATTAATCGCGCTTTGGGCGGGTTCACCTTTTAAAACACCGGCAACCTGGCGGGCGACGTCTAAGGCCACGTTGACCTGGGCTTCTTCAGTAGAGGCTCCCAGATGGGGGGTGATTAACACTTTATTGCCAAGCTGTTGCAGCGGGCTATCTTTCAGCGGTTCTTGTTCAAACACGTCAAGGGCGGCGCCAGCGACTTTGCCTGAATTTAAGGCTTCAATCAGAGCCGCTGTGTCGATTAATTCGCCGCGCGCACAGTTGATGATTCTGACGCCGTCTTTCATCGTTGCCAGGGTGCGAGCGTTAATCATATGACGGGTTTCATTGGTTTTAGGCACGTGCAGGGTAATATAGTCGGACTCAGTGAAGAGTTTATCGAGATCAACTGTTTCGACATTCAGCTGTTTGGCGCGCTCTTGAGTAATAAAGGGGTCAAAGCCAATCAGGCGCATGCCCATGGCATTGGCGACACGGGCCACATGGCTGCCAATTTTGCCTAAGCCGACAATCCCTAAAGTCTTGTGATAAAGTTCAGCGCCCATAAAGTCGTTCCGGCGCCATTGATTGTCTTTAAGCGCCTGATCAGCAGGGGCCACATGGCGAGTCAGCGCCATCATCAGGGCCAGGGTGTGCTCAGCGGCGGCAATGGTGTTGCCTTCAGGTGAGT
>CAJYHH010001081.1 GCA_913773825.1 Candidatus Sericytochromatia bacterium
AAAGCCAGCTAGCAGAACAATTAAAGCCATGCCTTGCAAAATTGCTGCAATCTGTTTGAGGATCGCGACAATTTGCTGAATCAGGCTGCTGACGTCAATTAAAGCTAAAGTCGGAAAAGCCTGAACCAAAGCCTGCTGCAGCGCAATTTTTTCGTGCATGGGTTTAGGCGGCACGGTGCCAATCCAGGTTTTCGGCGCATCGTCTAAAACCCCAGGCTGAATCAAAACCCGAAAGTTAGGTTCAAAATTGGTCCATTTGACCTTACGTAAATTGACAATTTTGCCTTTGATCTCAACGCCTTGCAGATCAAAATCCAGGCTGTCCCCGACCGTGACTTTCAGTGAGCGGGCCAGATTGGTATCAATCGAGAGCTCAGCTGGTTCGCTGCTGCTCCAGTCATAGCTGCCTTTAAATTCACGGCCTGCCGCCAGCTCTTCAGTGGCTAAAAGTTTAGGACGGGTTGAGAGATTATAACGGCGGGTGCGCACCGCTTCGTCTTCGTCCGCTTCGCGGGTGCTAAAGTTCTGAGTGGCGCCCTTGCTAACCACCGCTTCACCTTTGATGCGCTCTAAATTAGCCCGCACCATTGGGTAGACTTGTTGCAGAGGAGCGTTTTGCTGGTTTAAAAAGCCGCGTAGCTGCTCAAGCTGATCGTCTTGGATATCAAATAAAAACAGGCCCGGCGCACTGTTTTCAGAATAAGTCAGATCCGCTAACATGCCGTTGCGAATCTGGGGGATGAGTGTGAGCAGCAGTAAGGCTAAAGCAATCGCCAAAAAAGAAGACACTGACGCCACGGGCTGGCGGGATAAACTGCGCACAGCGAGTCTGAGCGGCAGGCGGGCCTGAGTAAATAAAGCGTCAAGGCCGCGCAGCAGGCCAAAAGCCAGGCCGCCCAGGATCAGCCCCGCCAGACCAAAAGCGGCAACTACCACTGAGCCAATCAGCCAGGAGCGCGATTGCCAGATCGCCAGGCCCGTATACAGGGCAATGGCAGGTAAATAGCCTAAAAGATGCCAGCTGATCCGTAACGTGGGGCGGGCATTTTCGCGAAACAGCTCAGCTGGTCGCAGGCGCTGCAGATGGCCTAATAAAGGCAGGCAGAAAAACAGGCTGCCGCCTAAACCTAAGCTGCTGGCCAGTAAAAACAAGCGGGGCTTCAGGCTCAGATCTAAGCCCGCTGGCACAAATTCTCCCAGTAGTTTCGGCAACACAGGTAAAAAGCCCAGGCTCATGACTAAAGCCATCGCTGATGCCAGCAGACCCAAGAGCAAAAGTTGACTGACATAGACCGCCCAGACTTTACGGGGTGACAGGCCTAAACTCTGAAGCACGGCAATTTCGCGGCTGCGCTTTAAAATAAAGCTGCGGAATAAATATGACGCACCGACGCTGGCTAAAAACAAGGCGACTAAAGCGACTAAGCCCAAATAGTCATTAAGATGATTGAGTGAGCGGCTGAGCTCTGCGCTCACCTCGCGATGGGTGCGGACCCGTAAATCTGGATTGCCCTGCAGACGTTCTCGCAGCTGTTTGGCGAGAGCCTCTTCGTCCTGATTGTTAAAGCGATGCAGCTTAAAATAGCTGATGCGGCTGCCGGTCTGAATTAAACCTGTTGGCTCCAGCCAGCGTGTGCCGATGTAGACTTTGGGTGCAAAGCGAAAGCCAACCCCTGAGCTGCCCGTATCTTTGAGCACCACATCGCTGATTGTAAAACGCTGCTTGCCAATGCTCAGGCTGTCACCGACCCGTAAACCCAGCTGCGCCAGGACTTCGGGGTAGACCCAGATTTCGGGTTTGTTTAATAAACTTTTGGGGCTCTCTGACTGAATTTTGCCGCTGCGCTGCAAAGTCAGTTCGCCATAGAGCGGGTAGCGTGAATCAATGGCCTGAATGTCGACTAAGCGGGTGGCGTTGGGGGCCGTAATCATGGAGTAGAGCGTCCGCTCTTCTGAAATATCAGCAGGGGGTAAGGTCTCGGCTAATAATTTTTGCTCAGTGGGGTTAAGCGGGCGAATGGCGCTGACGCTCAGATCTGCAGTTAAAATCGATTTTGAGCGCAGCGACAAGTCCTGCTGAATTGCGCTTTTAAAGGTGTCGATGGCAATTAAGCCAAACAGCCCCAGGGCTAAGTTTAAGGCGAAAAAGAGTGAAAATAAGCGGTTATGCAGGCACTCTTTCCAGGCTAAGCGCAGCCAGAGCGGCATCACGGCTGCAGTTGCCCCTCGGTTAAATGCAGGACCCGATCACAGAGTTTGGCCTGTTCTTCGTTATGGGTGACTAAAATCAGGCTATGGCCGCGTTCTCGCACCAGCTCAAATAATAAACCCATAATCTGATCCCCGGTCTGGCGGTCCAGATTGCCGCTGGGCTCATCCGCTAACATCAGCTCAGGGGCCACGGTTAAAGCACGGGCAATCGCCACACGCTGGCATTCGCCGCCGCTCAGCTGATGCGGAAAATGCCCCAGGCGATGGCTGAGTTTGACTTGTTCTAAGGTCTCTGTGGCCTGTTGACGAGCGGCTTTGACCCCTATGCCCGCAATTTCTAAGGGCAGCATCACATTTTCAAGGGCACTTAAGTGGCGCATTAAATGAAATTGCTGAAAGACAATCCCCAGATGTTTAGCACGATAGCGGGTTAACTCAGCCTGATTAAAAGCGGTAAGCAACTGACCGTTTAAGCTAATGCTGCCGCTGTCAGGGGGCTCGAGCCCTGCTAATAAACTCAGCAAGGTTGATTTACCTGAGCCGGAAGGCCCTAAAATCGCCAGGGTTTCGCCTGCTGTGACGGTGAGCTGTAAATCACGCAGCACGTCAATTTTTTGGCCGGCCAGGCTAAAGCCTTTACTGACATTTTGAGCCTTCAGAATCGCTGTCATGGTTTCATCAGCATCTTAGTTTGGGACATATTATTTTTTAAGCAGGGGCCGCAGATAAGGCAGCACGTTGCGGGCTAAAATCTGATGACCGGCTTCATTGGGATGAATCCCGTCAGCCTGATTGAGTTTGGGCTGAGCCGCGACACCCTGCAGTAAAAACGGGACCAGCGGCAGGGTGTATTGTTTGGCCAGGGCCGGGTACATCGCCGCAAAAGCACTGCTGTACTGAGCGCCGTAATTGGGCGGGATTTTCATCCCCGCCAGCACCACTTTGAGCTGTTCTTTGCGGGCAAGTTCAATTGTTTGGGCCAAGGCTTTCTGGCTTTGGGCAACAGGTACGCCGCGCATGCCGTCATTGGAGCCTAAAGCCAGCAGCAGAATATTCGGTTTGGGTTTAGCGCGCAGATGCCAGCGCAGGCGAGATGGCGCACTGGCGGTGGTTGACCCTCCGATGCCGCCGTTAATCACTTTGATGCGATAACCTTCGCGGCGCAATTGTTGTTCAACCCGTTTAGGGTAAGCTTTTTCAGGCGTAATCCCTGTGCCTTCCGTCAGGGAGTCCCCCAGCATCAGGATCACGGTTTCAGGGCTGGCTGCCAAAATCGGTGAACGGCTGAGCAAGGCCAGCAGACAGACAAGCAGGCTCAGGCTTAAAAGCTGGACTGGGCGCTGCATAGACTTGGGGAAGCTCTTTGGCATGAACTTGGGCATATGTATTGTTTTACCACGTTTTACCTGGAGCCGTGGAGCAGTCCTGAGTGGGGATGTTGGGCTTTTAAAATCTTAGTAGGTGCACTGACTCAGCTCCGCTGTGCGCTGTTTAAGCTGGGGCTGCCATTCAACGTTTAATTCGCGCGCCAGTTCCTGGAGTAATTCGGCTGAACCCATGCCATTAAAAGACTGCTGCGGGGAAGGGGTGCGCTCTGATAGCTGAAACTGACCGGCTGTTGTTGCAAGCATCGACTTGAGATCAGAACGAGCTTCTTGGGCTTCGCGACTTAACTGGGCATGCTGGATGATACCCTCACTAAACCAGATTACGCCTTTAAACCAATAGCTTGTTTGATTGTCGTGCTGAGACTTGACTTTGAGCGCACCGCTAAAGCCGTCTTCGATGGCGTTATCAATCGCTAAAATTAAGCCAAACTGATTAAAACTGCCGTCAGCTAAGACATGCATGATGCGTGATTCAGTCAGTTCGCTTGTGTCAAGCGGGCTGGCTTCGGTCAGGGTCTGATGAATATCGATTAACGTCTGATGGCTGGGGTGAGGGGGCAGCACGCTATTTTCGCTCAAAGCGGCGGCAATGTCTTGAAGAGCTTGCTGAATTTGTTGAGCAGATTGTAAACGGGCAGAGGGTTCTTTGCGCAAGCAGCTCATAATCAAT
>CAJYHH010001082.1 GCA_913773825.1 Candidatus Sericytochromatia bacterium
CAGACCCGAGTGCGTTACTTCACCTGGATCTGGGACCCTCGCCGCCTTAATCAGGGAGCAGGCGCAGATGTTGGCAATACAGAACATGAAGATCACTCAGTGATTCTGCGCGTTCAGCAGGGCATCAAATCTCCGCTTTATGACCGTGGGCGTTATTCTCCAAGTATGGAACAGGGCGTTCATCGCTTTCATCAGCTTTTAACCCAATTCACTAAACCAAGCTTAACTAACTGAACACTTTAATAGGCAACTGAATCTTGTATTCAGTTAACGCTCACTATTCAATTTTGGCTCACTGATGTGGGCCTTTTTATTTGGGCAAATCAGGCAACTGACGCAGCCAGTTAAACAACACTTGAGCAGCCGTTTTAAGATTAAGTTCAGTAGCAGGTAGATCTTCTTTTTTGTCTGGGGTCTGAAGATTGAGACCATGACCACCTGCCAGCACATTCACTGAGACCTGGCCTAAACTCTCATTCAAACCAGCGTATAAAATCGGCGGGTAACATAAACTATCTTGATTACCAAGCAGAAAGAATACCGGACGTTTTTCAGAGCTAAGTTTAGGGTAATTCTCTGACAAAAGATTCTGACGCTCAGCTAGGGGCTGGCCTTGTTCATTACGGTCATACGAACAAACAGGCGTCAGTAAAGCAATAGCTGGAATCTGCTGATCGCGCTGAAAGACTTTCCAGGCCACCAAGCTACCAAGTGATTTGCCAGCCACATAGACTTTGCTAAGCTTTGCGCCAGACAAGTCTCGCGCATAAACTAAAGCAGTCTGCAAATCCTGAACCTCAGTCTCCAGATCTGCAGCTGGCTGAGCGCTTGTCTGACAATAGCTCCACTCAAGTCTAACCAGCGTTATGTTCCAGTTAAGCGTTGCCTGGGCAAAAGCTTCAAAGAAGGGTCGGCGCGCATTGCAGCTCTGACCTGGCGCCATAACCAGAACAGGCGCATCTGGTCCAGCAGAATGGACTTGAATTTCTAGCTCAGTTCCACGTGGAGTCTTGAGCTTTTGCCAAACAGGCTCTGCCTGAAGCTGAGACTGATTAAGACTCAACTGAAGTGACAGACTAACCAGCATCAAGCTTGCAATAAAAGAGCTCAACATTTGGCTATGGTAACACGCCTTTTAAAACTTCAAAATACATGATTTAAAAGAGCTATTTGCATAGCCTTTTGAATCACCTTTAGGGTTATCTCTCCAAAAAAGAGAAAGACCGGCAGAAGGAGTCAAAACCCCTTCTGCCAAAGTCACCCGATAAATTTGGAGATTTTGGTCAATCTGAATATAGCGTGAAGCCAATAAAATCCGAATCAAAATCAGGCAGATTATATAAAAAGCCTATAAAAATCGATTAGCAGATGTACAACCATCCTTGATCAAAATCAAAAACCTTGACCTTTAAAAATTTTTAAAAACATTTAAATCAGGCTCTAAGCAATTAATATGCTGCTAATTCAGGCTTAAAATCATCCTTAATAGATTGTGATAGAGCTGTATAGAGAGTTATGAATGTAGATATCAACAAGCCAGGAGGCTGTTATGACCACTACTGAAACCGCTCAGTCCTGTATTGATGCCTGTCTGGTCAGTTTGCACGATTGTGAGCGCTGTTTGGATGATGCCATCAGCCAACTCAACGGCGGACAGGCCCAGCCAGGACTTGAAGAATGCCTGCGGGCTTGTCGGGATGTCACAAGCATTACGGGGCTTTGTGCCAGTCTATTGCTGCGTGAAGATGATTTAAGCATTGAAGCCTGCCGGCTTTGTGCCCAGATCAGCTGGCGTGCTTCTGTACTTTGTGGCTCACAGAGCAGTAACCCGGTTTATTTGCGCTGTGCTGAAAGTACCCAGATTTGTGCCGAACTCTGTGAACAACTTGTGTTTTACACCCAATGGCAACACGCTCGGGCCGCCTAAAACTGATCTAAAAATAAGCTAGAGAAGTCTCCAACGAGACAAATCAAACAACTTAAAGCCCCGCGTCATTCTTTAACAGATCACGCGGGGCTTTAAAGTTTTAAAATGAAGGATTATTGTCTTTAGCTCGCGCTGCTGACCACTGCCTTTTTACGCGCTCGTGTTAGCTCCATCAGAATCTGCTCTGAAGTGGCAGGAATACTGAGATGCGGTACATCAGCACCGTTTTTACGAGCGGCATAACCCAAAGCATCTTTGACAGCCGCCCAGACCGAAATCCCCAGCACCAGCGGCGGCTCACCCACAGCTTTTGAACCACGGACATTACTGGGCTCATAGTTAGGCAGCAAGGCAATATTAAACTCTCGTGGAGTGTCCTGAATATTGGGAATTTTATAGGTTGTCGGAGAATGGGAAAGCAGATCACCTGAGGCGTTATAGACCAGATTTTCACTGGTTACCCAGCCCATTCCCTGAACAAAAGCACCAGAAACCTGTCCATAGTCAATTGCTTCGTTGATTGGGCGACCCAGGTCCATCAGAATATCAGAACGCAGGACTTTCATCTCCCCTGTAAAGCGATCAATCACCACCTCACTTAGAGCGACACCATTTGTGAAATACTGAAACGGAGTGCCCTGGCCTTTTTCCTTGTCAAAGCCAATCCCTTTGGTTTTGTAATGGCCATAACCACTTAGCGAGATACGGTTGAGATAAGCCATATTGACCGCTGCGGCAAAGCTGATACGCTGTTCAGGCTGATTTTTATTGTAGATCTCGCCTTTTTCAAACACAATATGAGAATAATCGCCCTGCTCATCAATTTCAATTTCTTCTAAAGGCTGCAGCACGGGCTTTTTAAAGTGAAAGTCTACGCAGGCCGCTAAACGCTGACGAATCTGATCACAGGCGAGTTCTGCAGCCGCACCGTTAATATCGGTTCCGCTGGAGGCGGCAGTGGGCGAAGTGTTGTGATTGCGCTCAGTCGAAGTGGCCATCACAATCACGTGTTCAGGCGGCAGATCAAAAGCATGAGCAACCACCTGGCGCATTTTAGTGTTAACGCCCTGTCCCATCTCAGTTGCACCGGTTGAAATCTGAATGCTGCCATCCCGATGGACATTTACCAAAGCATTGCCTTGATTGAGAAAGCGGGTTGTAAACGAAATACCGAACTTAACTGCAGTCATCGCCAAGCCCTTAAGCTGAGTG
>CAJYHH010001083.1 GCA_913773825.1 Candidatus Sericytochromatia bacterium
GGTCAGGCGACTGCCCTCGGCGTTGGGGATCACAGTCGGCTTGCCGCCTTCAAGAACGGCGACCACGGAGTTAGTAGTTCCCAGGTCAATTCCGACGACTTTGCTCATATCAATCTTCCTCCTTAGGTAAAAACGGACTTGGTTCGATTTGATGATTGAATATCTGGTTTAAATCAGTCTATTAGTCTGTCTGTGCAGAGGTTTTAGACTTTTGAGACTTTGACGATCGAAGGACGCAACAGGCGACCGTGCATGGTGTAGCCACGCTGGAACTCACCAATCACAGTCTCGTCAGGTACTTCATCGTTTTCTTCCGACATAATCGCTTCATGGTACTCAGGGTTAAACGGTTCACCCATTGCTTCAATCAGGGTGACGCCGGCTTTGCTGAGTACATCCAGAAACTGTTTATGAATCATCCGCACACCTTCAATAAAGGTGCCGTTTTCTTCATTCCCAGTTTCGGCTTGCAGGGCGCGCTCGAAGTTATCGAGGACGGGCAGCAAGCTGGTAATCAGCTGCTGGCCAGCAAATTTAGCGAGTTCTTCTTTTTCGCGTTCCTGCCGGCGCTTGTAATTTTCAAAGTCGGCAGCGATGCGCATCAGCTGGTCGTTGCGTGCGCGCAACAGCTCGATTTCACCCGAACTGGCCTGGGGTTGGACATCAATCTCTTCTTCTTCGATTTCATCCACTTCCTGGACTTCAAACTCGTCCTGCATCAAGGGATGATCCTCCAATTCTGAGGGATTGTCCGTTTGCTTATTTGCGTGCTCCATTTTTCCTCCGGTCAGCTAAAGAGTTGGCTTAAGGTTGTTGTGATATTACCTGCAACAGTCTGCAGCAGGGCCATCACCTTGGAATAATCCATGCGAGTTGGGCCCAGAACACCAATCATGCCGCTTGCTTTTGTATCGATAAAATAAGGCGTTGCCACAAAGCTGCAGTTTTGCAGTTCTTCATAGGTATTTTCATGACCAATAAAGCAGTATACATGATGTGATTTCTGCAGGTGCGATTCGCCACAGTGGTAAAACAGCTGATGAATCGAGGCTTCTTGCTCCAGAAACTGCAGAATCGGATAGGCGTGTTCCATGCTTTGAAATTCTGGTTCACGCAGCAGGTGAGACGTGCCGGAAAGATAGACTTTTTCGTCACGCTGGGCTTGGGCATAGATTTCTGAAACCATTTCAAGTAAAAGGTCTTTGTAGCGCTGAATTTCACGTTCTAAAGGCACGGTCGCCAGACTGTGAAACAGCGTGTCTAAAGACGTTCGCTTGCTAAACTGGTGATTCAGATAATTTGTCATTAAGGCTAAAATTTCGGCATAAAGCGGCTGAGACAGTCTGACTAAAGACTGGCGCCGAATCCCGTTGCTAAACATCAGGCTTAGCACCATTGAACTATCATCAATTGGCATCATCTGGATCGCCTGCAGCGGATCCTGACGCAAATGGGGTGGTTCGGCAATCGCAATACTCTGAGTTGCTTCTGACAAAATTTTAATCGCCTGGGCCAGAATGGCATCAATCGCTTTAGACGTCTGCTCCAGGCGTTTGACGTACTGCTGATCTTCAGGAGTCGGCAAATACGCTTCCATCAGATTATCGACAAAAAAGCGGTAGCCCTTATGTGAGGGAATCCGGCCAGCAGAAGTATGAGGCTGGTATAACAGCCCGGCTTCTTCCAGCTCAGACATCTCATTGCGGATCGTCGCAGGACTGAGATTAAACCCATGGCGTTGAACAATCGTTCGTGAGCCCAAAGGCTCACCATGGGTGATGTAATCTCGAATGATCGCATTGAGTAGCGATTTTTTTCGTTCTGAAAGTCGGTAATCCAGGCTCATGGCTTGTTCTCTTTGCCGGTGTTCCTTGAATCAGTTTGGAATCAGTCTGGGATTTTTTTGAAAGTTCTAAAAGCTGTGTTCTTTAAAACTTTCTGGCAGCTTTGCCAAATCTTTACCCGTTACTGATGCTCTGAAATTGATTTTAGCACTTCATATGTGAGAGTGCTAGGGTTTGTTTTTTGTGATCTAGATCATGATCCCGCTTAAGCCTGATGACAACACGCATGCGGGCGAGATCGAAGGTCCAATGATCAGATTGATCAAGATTGGATGAACTTGTCATTTAAAACGGCTTAATTTAACATGATCAACGATCAGGAAATAAGTGTAAAAATTAACCTTATTCCGAGGAGACCCGTTTCAATGCTATTTAAGAAACCCCTGTTCGCGCTGGTACTTGCTGGCGGTCTGGCCACGACTCAGATGTCAATGGCAGCTCCGCGGCCG
>CAJYHH010001084.1 GCA_913773825.1 Candidatus Sericytochromatia bacterium
GGGCGAGTTGAGTAGAGATCAAGTTAAGTCAGTTAGTCGCTTTTTGCGTCTGAGGCTCAGACTTAAAAAGGATCGTTGAGAAGCGTAAGCCATTCTTTGAGAATCACTAAATCAGCTGGGATCCAGTTTAGTTTAAGCAGTGCAGCTGGGCCAGCCCATATTATCTGATCGTGTTCACGGGCTTCTGGCTGACCTTGCTGCAAGCAGCAGATAAAGGGCAGCAATTGTAAAATGCGCGTCGGCTGTTTTTGGCTGACAGGCGTCAGGGCCTGCTCCACGCTCACGCAGATGCCGAGCTCTTCTTCGAGTTCGCGCACCAGACAGCTTTCTGGGCTTTCATCGGGCTCAAGCTTACCGCCAGGAAACTCCCAAAGCCCCGCTTCGGGCATGTTGACAGAGCGCCGGGCAGCCAATAACTGCTGGGGCTGATTGGGTAAGTGAATCAAACCACAGGTCACCTGTAGGATTCTCAAGGGTTTAGAGGGTTCAGAAGGCTTGGACATCTGCTTCGGTCAAGGTATGATACAGACAGCATATGTCAGCTCCCGCCTTATTTACAAGCTATAGCAAGCTGTCCAGACGCTGTATGAACCAAGACTCTCGTTAAGGACTCATTGACACCGAATCCATGAACCAGATGGTCAAAATTATTGTCGGGCTCGGCAACCTGGGCTTTTTTAGCCTCAGGATGTTTAGGACCCTGGTTTCGTCACGCCCTGAGCCAAAACTAGTCATTGAGCAGATGTACAAAATTGGCGTAGAGACCCTGCCGGTTTTGCTGGCAGTCTGTGTCTTTGTTGGCACCAATCTGGCGCTCTTAGGCTTTCATATTTTTAAAAGCTTTGGCGCCCAGGGCTTTTTAGGCGCTTATGTGGGCTTAAGCTGCGTCCGTGAGCTGGCGCCGATTTTAACCGGTGCGATGATTGCGGCTAAGCCGGGCACAGATATTGCGGCTACGATTGCCACCATGCGCGTCAAAGAGCAGATTGATGCGCTTGAAGTCATGTCAGTTGACCCGTTTAAGTTTTTAATGGTGCCGCGTCTGATTGCTTTTGTGCTCTGTGCGCCTTTATTGGTGCTGT
>CAJYHH010001085.1 GCA_913773825.1 Candidatus Sericytochromatia bacterium
CCAATCTGGCGCAGAGCCTCTTCATAACGGGCCTGCACCTCGGCAACACCCATTTTGTCGCTGTAGATTTCAGCCATTGATTTACCTCTAGCTTAGAATGGCACCGTGAATAGTCTAACATAAGCCCTGCTGGCGGCTTTTACAGGCTGTGGGTCGTGAAAGCTATGAAGGCTGTGAACGGAGTACGGTAAGCAGTAAGGTCTTTTGTCTTTTCTGTCGCATTTGACTGAAAATTTGAACAGTGGATGTTCAGGCTTATCCCCAGCTTGGTAATCAGCAGCTAAAAGCGGATGTCTGTATTGTCGGGGCTGGCATCGCTGGCCTGACAACAGCTTATCTGCTCGCTCAAGCGGGTCGGTCTGTGATTGTTCTGGATATGGGCCGTGGGGTGGCGGTCAGACTTGCCGTACAACGGCCCACCTTGCGACTGCAATTGACGACCGCTATTTTGAGATTGAGCATATGCATGGCCCTGAAAATACGGTTTTAGTTGCCCATAGTCAGGTCTGCGCCATTGATCAGATTGAGCACATTATTCGCACTGAAAATATCAATTGCCAATTTGAACGTCTGCCAGGTTATCTGTTTTTAGGCCCAGAAGATGATGAGTCTTTGTTAGATCGTGAACTTGAAGCCGCCCATCGGGCGGGTCTTAGCAAGGTCACTAAACTTAAAAGTGCGCCGCTTGAGGCTTTTCAGACCGGACCTTGTCTGACGTTTCCAGAGCAGGCCCAGTTTCATCCGATGCTTTATCTGAAGGGGTTAGCTGAGGCGATTGTTCGCAAAGGGGGCCAGATTTTTACTTATTCTAAAGTCAGCCAGATGAGCGGTGGGGATATCTGCCGGACGTTGACTGAAGCAGGCGGCGAAATTCAGTCAAAGCAATTGGTTGTGGTGACCAATACTCCCATCAATAATGTGGTGGCCATGCACACCAAACAGGCGCCTTATCGCAGTTACGCTCTTGCTTACCAGATCCCGCGTGGATCAGTTGCAAAAGGCCTGTATTGGGATACGCCCGATCCCTATCATTACATTCGGCTTTATGCTCCGCCTGATCAAAACTTTGATGTTTTGATCATTGGCGGCGAAGACCACAAAACCGGCCAAACTGAAGATGAACAGGCCCGTTTTAAAAGCCTGCAGGAATGGTCACAAGCACGTTTTTCGATGCTGCAAGAGCTGCGCTGGCAGTGGTCAGGTCAGGTGTTTGAACCAGCTGATGGCCTGATGTTTGCGGGTCACAGTCCGGTCAGGAGCGAGAATATTTATCTGATCACGGGCGATTCTGGTATGGGGATGACCA
>CAJYHH010001086.1 GCA_913773825.1 Candidatus Sericytochromatia bacterium
CGCCAGCGGCGCAGCTCAAAAAGGTGCAGAAAAAATCGCTAATTTCCTAAAGGGTAATCAGCCCGAGACCGCACCGGCTCAATAATGGCAAGCATCGTTGAGTTGATTGACGCGTTTCACGGCGGCAATCTTTCGAGTGAAGATTATTTATCTGGTCTTGATCGCCATATCCAGTTTGCCCAGCGCCGTCTGAGCGAACTGGATAAACAAAAAATTGTGCCTGAAGATCAAGCACTCTGGCAAGCAACTTTATTGCCTGGCTTACAAGCTGCTTATGAAGGAATGATTGGCGCAGCAACGGAAGCCAAAGAATATGCCCGCTCACGCAAAGATGACGTTTTGCAGGGTGTCGGGCTCTTGCTCACCGGTGTAAACCAGGTGATGGCGATTCTTTTAGAAAGCTCTGGTCAAGTCAGCGCCGACACCCGTCAGATTCTGCTTCAGACACATGATGTGCCCAACGATGGACTTGATCTGCAAAATCGCAGCGTCAGCGGCAGCGCTGAATCCAAAGTGTCTTTTTTAGACTAATTGTCTAAAGAATCTGATATTCTCAGACACTTACTCAGTACACGTTTTCAGTACACGTTGCCTTGACTGGGTTTGACTTAAAATCTTAAACTGCTAACAGGTGAGCAAACACTCACCTGTTTAGCTGCGTTTTAGAGGCCAATATGACTCCTGATTTTAGTGAGCTCAAAAGTCTGTATCCAGATTTTGAGCATCTTCCGTCCGGGCAGCAGCGAATCTTGGCATCCGCCTTAGATCTCTTTGCTTCAAAAGGTTTTGCCTCCACGTCCACAGGCTCGATTGCCAAATGTGCCGGCGTTGCAGAAGGCCTGATCTTTAAACATTTTCGCAGTAAAAAAGAGCTGCTGCTGAGGCTGGCTCGCCCCCTGGTGCTAGAAATTTTTTTCCCGATGGCAATTCAGAGCCTGCAAAAACTGCTCGAGCGACAATATACCCATTTGCCCGATCTTTTAGAAACCCTGATCAAAGAACGTCTGGCCTTTGCACGGAGTCATCATCGCTTATTACGCCTGCTGACTCAAGAAGCCTGTCTGCATCCTGAGCTGACGGAAGCTGTCCAAGAGCGCTTTGATCAGCTGATGCGCCCCATGTTAGAAAAACAATTTGCCTATTTTTGCAGAACAGGCGCCATTCGCCCCATGCGTTTTGAAACTTTTCTACGACTAGTGATCACCTCAACCATGGGTTTAGTGATCAGCCGGGAACTGCTGTTTCCAGATGCTAACTGGAATGATGAAAGTGAAATCCGTGAAACGGTTAAGTTTTTAGCTCAGGGCCTAGCACCTGAAACTGTGCCAGATGCCACCGCTTAAGCAGCATCTAGCTGATTTATTTCAGGCCCACACCACGCGCCATTGCGCCTGCCACAAACACAATCAGAATAATTAACAGCGTCTCAAGATCACTGATTCGCGCAAATAATCTGGCTTTAGCGCTATCAAAGTGCTCAGCGGGTTTTATGCGCCATTTAATCAGAGCAATCATCGGCATCAGCTCCAGCAAAAAGATCAGTAAAAACAAGCCCATCTTGAGATGAAACAGAGGCGAGGCCAGATAAAATCCTGTGCCTTTTTCAAGCCCTGCAAACGCTCTGGCCAAACCACTCACTATCCAGAGCAAAGCCGCAATTCCCCAGAAATTGTCAGCCGTGAGCACAGTTGCGAGCACGGTCTCCCCTTTTGCAAGCCGATTAAAGCTCCTCGCCCTGACAAAGACTGAACCTAGGCCGATTCCCAACGCGAGATAGTGGAGCGAAGCGACCACAGAGGCCATTTCGGACATCTTGATTCTCCCTTGTACATCACTTGTCACTCAGTAGAGTCTTAAGTGCACAGCTGATTTAATATGCAACTAGTTTCATATTAAATCAGACAATGAATTTTGAAAAGAGACAATACGCTTGAATTTCAGGCTTTTTTATCGATTTAGCTGGGCAAGTTAAATATTCAATGTTTTAATACATATGAATTATTTAACATTATCGTTGTAAAGGGGTACTATGTCCTCACGTATCAACTTAAATCGCTCGCTTCAATTGACGCTGGCCCTAAGCCTGCTAACGGCCTGTGGCCCAACGCCCAATAATCCCAATCCCTCACCGACCCCAAGCGGCTCGCTAAGCCCAAGCGCCACACCTTTACCCAGCGCATCCCCCAGTTTACCGGGTGAATCGCCAACGCCGACACCGAGCGCCACATCGAGCCTGACTCCAACGCCCACCCCGGTGCCAACCGCAACACCGGAACTATCACCAGCCCAGCAGGGCTCTCAGGCGACCGTTACAGGCAGCTATTACCAGCCCGCGCAGCTCGGGCCGACCACAGCCCGAATCCAGGGTCTGAGTCTGCCCAGTGGGTTTACCATCAGCAAATGGGCAGAAGTCAGCAATCCTCGCATGCTCGCGGTTGCGGCTGACGGCACGGTCTATGTCAGCCAGCGCGATCCCGGCACCTTGACCATGCTCAAAGACAGCAATAATGACGGCGCTGCAGATATCCAGAAAGTTGTAGCCGAAAAAGAAAAGCTCCATGGCGTCTATCTGCATAATAACCAGGTCTATA
>CAJYHH010001087.1 GCA_913773825.1 Candidatus Sericytochromatia bacterium
CTTTTGAACGGTATTACAGCGAACGGGCCTTAATGGGCAGCCCAGAGCGCTGTTTAGAACGGATTGTTGAGTTACAGGCCGCAGGTGTGCAGGAAATTGCCTGTCTGGTTGATTTTGGCCTGGAGCCAGAGGATGTTTTGGCCGGAATTCGCCGCCTGGGTGAGCTGGTGCATGTGTGTCAGCCTGTCTGAGTTTGCCTGAGTCTGTCTGAGTAAGGGAAAGCCCGATGTCTGAAGAGTCTGAGTCATCTAAATTAGTCAATCCAGAAAATCTGCTTTTAAGCCTGCGTGAAAAAGGGGTCCGTTTAGAGCTGGAAGGGGAGCAGTTACGGCTGCAGGCCCCCAAAGGTGCAATTTTACCAGCTGAACAAGCGGCCCTGCGCGAGCATAAATCAGCTCTAATCAGGCTGTTACAGGCTGAAAGTCTCAGACCTCATGGCTTAAGCCGCTATCCGCTGAGCTCCGTGCAAAAACGGCTCTGGTTTTTACAGCAGCTAGAACCCCACTCAACCCGTTATCATGAAGCGGCCGCTTTGCGTCTAAATGGCCAACCTGATCCAGCAAAACTGACACAAGTGCTGACGGCCTGGGTGGCGCGCCATGATATTTTGCGCAGCAGCTTTCATTATGAACACGCTGAGCTTTATCAACAGGTTCATCCTGCAGCAGAACATCCCCCGGAACTGAGATTGGGCCAGACAGCAGATATTGAAAAGTTTGTGCAGCTGCCCTTTGATCTGAGCCAAGGCGCATTGTTTCGCGTCGGCTTGTTTTCTGAAACCCAGACTGACAACAACACTGACAACAACACAGACAGTACTAACAGCTCTGAACATGCGTTAGACCACACCCTAACAGATCAGCCTCAAAAGTCAACAATTTTTGTGCTGGTCTTTCACCATCTGATTACCGATTTTTGGTCTGCGGGTTTGGCATTAAATGAACTCAATGCCCTCTGGCGGGGAGAAAGCTTGCCTGAGCCGAGCTTGCAATACGGGGATTATGCTCTGTGGCAAAGTCATCAGCCAATCCCTGAAGCTGCCCTGAAAAACTGGCAAAACTTGCTTCAGGATGTACCGCTGGGCCTGGAACTGGGCCAGCGTCGCAATCATCAACCCGGAACAGGCGGCCTGGTTGAATTCGCCCTGTCGCCTGAACTCGACGAGCGCTGGCGCACGGTTGCAGTCAGTCATCAAGTGACGCGCTTTGTCTGGTTATTAAGCGCCTGGCAGGTCTGGTTATGCCGTAACTTCCGGCTTGAAGCCGGTGTAATCGCGTTTCCGAGCGTGGGTCGACCCAGGCGTGAGTTAGAAAAAATGCTGGGCTGTTTTGTAAACACCCAGCTGATGCCTTTTGCCTATCAGCCTGATTCCCAATTGAGTTTTAGTGAGTTCGTGTCACAGACCCAGAGCACTTTATTAGACGTGCTGGATCAGGCGACTCTGCCGTTTGAGACTTTAGTTGAAGTTTTAAAACCCCCACGTGAGCTGAGTTATTTTCCGCAATTAGGGATTGTGATGCAGGATTCCTGGCAAGTGGACAGCCAGCAGCTGCAATTAGGCGAGTACTCAGCTGAATGGATCGAGCTGGATTTAGCCCCTAAATTTGAAATTTTATTGTCCTGGCTCGGTTTTCGTCAGAGTTTGCGGCTGAACTTTGATGCCGGATTATTTGACGCTCGGCTGATGCAGCGCCTGTTAAGTGACTTTATTCCATTTTTTGAAGCAACTCTCAATCAGCCAAGCTTACCGCTGAATGAACTGCCGCTGGTTGATTTTGAACAGGCCTGGGCTTTAAAACAGCGCTGGCTGCCGCAACAGCCTATTTATCCGGGCTGGCTGCATCAATTTGTCGAGCAGCATGCTGTCTCTGACCCTGATTCTGTCGCTTTGCGCTGGGGGCATCAATCTATCAGCTATGCTGAACTTAATCATCGCGCCAATCGCTGGGCGCGGGTCCTGCAGCGACAAGGGGTGGGCTTAAACGACAGAGTCGCCGTTAAATTACAGGTCTCACCCGAGCTGATTGTGGCGCTGCTGGCGATTTTAAAAGCCGGTGCCGCTTACGTGCCCATTGATGAAGACTGCCCGATTGAGCGCCTGAACACCATGCTGACAGACTGTCAGCCGCGCTTATGGATTACTGAAGACCCCCTCACAAAGACACTTAATCTTGATCTAAGAGCCCTTAGCCCGCTTCAGCTTGATCAGCAGATCCAAGAACTAACTGATCAGGCCCATCTCAACTTAAATTTACAGCTGATGCCGGATGCTCTGGCGTATATTATTTACACCTCTGGCTCTACGGGCCGGCCAAACGGCGTTTGTATTAGCCACGCTAACGCCAGCCGGTTATTTACCAGCATTGCGCCGGTGTTTCCGACTGGTGCTGATGATGTCTGGCTGATGTTTCATTCAGTGGCCTTTGATTACACAGTCTGGGAAATCTGGGGCTGTTTTTTTAGCGGCGGCAGCCTGGTTTTATTAGAGCGTGAACAGTTAAGAAACCCAGCTGCAACCTGGAATACGGTGCTGAATCAAGGCGTCACCATTCTCAATCAGACACCTTCTGCTTTTCGCTACCTGAGTCGGGTGGCTTGTCAGCCTGATGCAGCAGGACATGTGACAAGCGGCAAGCTGCGAAAATTACTGATCAGCGGTGAAAAACTGGAGCTTAACT
>CAJYHH010001088.1 GCA_913773825.1 Candidatus Sericytochromatia bacterium
AATGGCTATTTTGTCCGAGGTTATAACCTTGATAATAATCGTCAGGACATGAAGGTAGAAGCCGCTAATTTAGCCTTAGCCTGGCCGTTTAACGTGATTCCCGCTGAAGATCCGCGCATGGTCAAAATGGCTCAAAAAATCCAAAAAGACCTGACTTCCCCGATGGGCGGCATCCGCCGCTACACCGGTGATCGCTATTTTGATGGCCATGCCTGGCCGGTCACAACCGATTGGCTGGCGATTTATTATAGCCGGATTGGCCGTGCTGATTTAGCCGCCAAGCTTCACGCCGTTAACACAGCGTTTGCGTACAAAACTGGCTCACTCCAGCTGGGTGAGCAGTACGATGAACGTCAAAATCGCTGGGTTTCGGCTACACCCCTGACCTGGAGT
Source organism: Candidatus Sericytochromatia bacterium (assembly GCA_913773825.1). GTDB lineage: Bacteria > Cyanobacteriota > Sericytochromatia > UBA7694 > UBA7694 > CAJYHH01. The sequence goes on from CAJYHH010001088.1 coordinate 394, forward strand.
GGAGCCAAATACGTGCTTAGCGCGCTTGAACTCAAACGCTAAGCTTGCCTAAACCGTTAACGGTTAATCGTTAACAAACGCTCTAAAAATGAACTGCGCCCAATCACACAATCAGGCGCAGTTCATTCATCTAGCAAATCGCATAAACAGTCTTAAACGTCTTCAAGACCTGAGCCTAAATATCGTGCCAGAGTTTATTTTTTAGAATCTTTTAAGGTCGCCAGTGCCAATCTGCCGATTTTGAGCAATCGGGCTAAAGGTGGTAAAAATCATGATCGTTAGTCTTTTTTTCATGCTGATGCTCAATGCTCCAACAGCCACTCCCCTGGTATCTTTACAGCAAATCTCCCCCGAAATTCATCAGGATTTGCGATACGCCACAGCAGATAATTTTACCCATGCAGTCGTCTATGACTTTAACAGCTGTTATTTGCGCCCCGCAGTTGCAGTTGCCCTAGCCAAAGTCCAGGTTCGCGCCAAGCAAGAAACATATTCACTTAAAGTCTGGGACTGTTATCGCCCGATGAAAGCCCAGGAGCGCTTTTGGGAATTAGTCCCTGATCCACGCTATGTCAGCCCACCGGGCAAAGGGGGACGCCACACCCGCGGCACAGCGGTCGATCTAACGTTGGTTGATGAAAAAGGCCAGGAAGTGATAATGCCCAGCCACTTTGATGATTTTTCTGAGCGGGCACATCGCCGGGTTGCGGGGCGTAAGGGCTCTGCAGAAAACAACCATCGCAAATTAGAGGCCTGGATGCAGGCTGAGGGCTTTGTCGGTTTGTCCACTGAGTGGTGGCACTATGACTTTAAAGGCTGGGAAGCCTATCCACCAGTAGAAGTTGATGTCCGTTCACTGCAAAGCAGTGAAAGCGAAAAACACTGAGTATTTTATTCCTGAGGGCTTAAAGTGGGCAATAAAGCCTGAGTAAACTCAGTTGAGAGTTCTGTCTGTTTGACAAGTGGGGCAGGACGAAATTGTACAGCGGTAAGCATCAGGGCAGTCTGGACCGTTAACATCACAGCGCCACAGATCAAAACGGTGCGCGTTCGTCGCTCTTTGGGCATGCAGGGCTCCTCCGTTTTGTCCCCTTACCTTCGGGCTAAAATGATAAATACAGTTGGCAAGACTGGACAAAAAGATGTTACCATTTTACGACATAAATTTGCTATAAAAATGTTATAAAAGTCTAACGCCACACGAATGAAATGCGGCGTTAGAGCATAAAAATGCTTAAAGGCAATTAGCTTCTTTAAAGACCACTCACAACAGGGTTCTCAGCCCGGCGTGACCACTCACTAAAGGAGCCATCGTAGAGTCGGGTCCGAAAACCCAAATAACGTGCCAGAAAATAACTATGAGAAGCCTGACCGCCGGTTTTGCAATAAGCGACAACGGTTGACCCCGGCTGAATCCCCCGCGCAGCCAGCATCTGGCGCAAGGCATCATTGGACTTTAACAAAGGCCTGGCTTCACTTTCGACATGTTCCATCCAAAACAGATTAACAGCACCTGGGATATGCCCACCTCGACTAATACCCTCACCAGGTTCTGAGCCGCTAAACTGGGCACTTGGACGAGCATCAAGTAAGTTGAGATTAATCGCGCCATTTTGGCGCAGCCAGACTAAATCCTGAACAAAACGTTCACTCACTACCACATCTGGATTTAAGCGCGGGATAAACTGACTGACAGCAGGTTTCGGAACCTCTGTGCTGACCGGGCGCTTTTCAGACTGCCAGACTTTCCAATGGCCATCTAATAAACTGCTGCGATCGCCTAAGCCCAAATAATCCAGGGCAACAAAGGCTCTTGCCGCTTGCAGGCCTGCGCCCTCATCGTAAAGAACAATTCGTTTATTTTCATCAACACCCAATTGCCGAAAAGTCTGAGCTAATTGACCTAACGACGGCAATTCATTGGCTACGCCGTCACGAGTTGTGGCGACTGAGCCCCAGCTTAAAAAACGCGAGCCGGGTAAATGAGACTTGTTATACTGATCCGGCGTATCTGCCACATGTAAAATCACCACATCTGGATCTTTTAAATGAGCTTCTAGCCAATGGGCAGAAACCAATAAATCCGTATTGGCAGACTGACTGACCGTGACTTCAGCCTGTGCCGCTCCCGCAACACCAGTTGACAGGCTCGTCAATAAGGTCAGCATTCCAGAAACAAAAAAAGGCGCTGTTCTCATAAACCCTCCTACGTTCAACACGCAGATTTTAGACTCAATTGCAGACTCATTGTGGCACTCAGGACCCCAGACAGCAACGTCGCTTAGACAATCCCAATGAGATTTAAACGGGGTCTTTACAGGACTTTGTGATTTCTCTATAATATTAACATTGATAACATAAACCCAAGCTGTCTAACGAAGGTTGAATGAAACACAAAGAGGTTGAGTATGTCAGCGATTAACCGCCCAGTCACCCCCACAGCCCCTACACTCCCCAATCCCACATCGTCTCCGTCCCCAAGCCGCACTCAAACACCCAGCTCAACTTCTCAAACGGCGCCGACAGGATCCAGCCCCAGACTACAGTCACGGGTTCAGCAAAGCCAGCAGC
>CAJYHH010001089.1 GCA_913773825.1 Candidatus Sericytochromatia bacterium
TGAGATAAAACCCAGCACCCGTGCCAAAATCCCAGATATCGTCTTCACCCGGCAGATTAGCACCACGCGGACTGGTATCTGGCGCCACCAGAATCAATCCCAGTTCAGCTGCATAGCGCTGTGCGCCTGCTTTTGTAATAAAGTTTTCTTCTGTACAGGTCAGGCCAGATAGCCAATAGACAACCGGGCAAGTACCTGACTCTGCTTGAGGCGGCAAATAAACCGCAAATTTCATCGGTGTGCCGGTACTGCTGGAATCATGCTGCCAGACTTCCTGCCAGCCTTCAAAACAGCGTACCCGACTGACGCGCTTAAGCGATTCTGCTTGTACTGTTTGTTCAGGATGAGACATTAGTGAATCACCACTGAACGAATCGTTTCACCCGCATGCATCAGTTCAAAAGCGCGGTTGATGTCAGACAAAGGCATTGTGGTTGTGACCATTTCATCTACTTTGATTTTGCCAGCCAGATAATCTTCAACATAGCCAGGCAATTGGCTGCGGCCTTTGACGCCCCCAAAAGCTGAGCCCTTCCAGACGCGGCCTGTGACCAGCTGAAACGGACGGGTACTGATTTCCTGACCTGCACCGGCTACACCAATGATGATCGATTCACCCCAGCCTTTGTGGCAGCACTCTAAAGCAGAACGCATGACGTTGACGTTGCCGATACATTCAAACGAATAATCCACGCCGCCGTCAGTCAGTTCAATAATGACCTGCTGAATCGGATCTGAATAATCAGCCGGGTTAATGCAGTCAGTTGCGCCCATTTGTTTGGCAAATTCAAATTTTTCAGGGTTTAAGTCAATGCCAATAATTCGGCCTGCACCCGCCATCACAGCGCCCTGAATCACGCTCAGGCCAATTCCACCAAGACCAAAAACTGCAACGGTAGAGCCTGGCTCAACTTTGGCGGTATTGAGCACAGCTCCTAAGCCAGTGGTAATCCCGCAGCCCAGCAGGCAGACTTTATCAAGCGGGGCTTCTGGATTAATTTTAGCCAGGGCAATTTCAGGCAAGACAGTATGCTGAGCAAAAGTCGAGGTGCCCATATAGTGATGAATCATCTGGCCTTTGTACGAAAAGCGCGAAGTACCGTCAGGCATCAGACCCTTACCCTGGGTGGTACGGATTGCCTGACAGAGATTGGTTTTACCCGAAGTACAGAACTTACACTCACCGCACTCAGGGGTATAAAGCGGAATCACATGGTCACCAGGTTTTAAAGTTGTTACACCAGGGCCTACTTCTTCTACAATTCCGCCGCCTTCGTGGCCAAGAATACAGGGAAACAGACCTTCAGGATCTGCACCACTGAGAGTGTAGGCGTCAGTATGGCAAACGCCCGTTGCAACCACACGAATCAGGACTTCCCCTTCTTTAGGGCCTTCGAGATCAACTTCAACAATTTCAAGCGGTTTACCGGCTTCAAAGGCCACTGCTGCCATGGTTTTCATATTCATTACTCCTTAAAGAATACAGATTA
>CAJYHH010001090.1 GCA_913773825.1 Candidatus Sericytochromatia bacterium
TGGCGATGCTTTCAGCTTCTGTGCTGTCATCCATTACGCCCTGGCTCCAGGACATACTCATACAGCCCAGACCTAAAATTGAGACTTCAGGACCGGCGTTTCCGAGTTGGGTTTTCTGAATCATAGACTGTCTCCTCAGTGCTGTTAGTGTTACTGATTGAAATTTTAGTTTCAAGTTACAAATAAAGTAACATGTAACTAATTGATTTTGCAAGCCCTAAATTTCAGCAAAAATTTATGAGCGAGAGGTCAGCAATAGACTAAAAAATATGGGAGATTATCAACTCTTAGTAAAAAATCTGCTATTGCGAGAGTTACAAATTTTTATTCAGCGGGTATAGTACATTCAGCGACGCTTTTAGTTTAATGGGTCCGTTTGAGGAGGCATTGAGGCTTTATGGTTCAGGTTCGCGGCACAGCTCCGCTTAATCCTCCGGCTGTTACTCAGACTCAGCCTGCCAGTCAAACCCGTAAGCCAGACACAGCCCCACTTCAGGCCGAAGCCACTTCTCAAACTTCTAAACCTGTTGCCCAAAATCAGACCACTCGCCGGGGTACCGCCAACTTTGACCCCAGCAGCCAGCAATACGAGTTCAATCGTCCAGCTGGGCCGGTGACTCGCAATTTTTTTATTAATGGCATTCGCACCTCTGAAAACAGCGCGCGCTCTGATCAAAACCTGATTTCTCAAAAACTCGGTCAGCCAGTTGAGCTGGTGTATAACCCAACCCAAGGCGCAATTGGCGATGCTGTTGAATCGATTCAAAACATTACCGGTGCCGACACGGCAATTTCGCGCCAGATGCAGGCCCGTCTTCGCTCAACTTTAGAATCCGGTGAAAACATTCGGGTCTTTGCCCATAGCCAAGGGGCTGCCATTACCGGTGATGCTCTACATAAACTAGCTGCTAAATATCGGGCTGAAGGCAAAACCCCCGCTCAGGTTCAGGCGTTAATGGGGCGAGTCGAAGTGGTCAGCTTTGGTGGTTTTGCCGATAAAGAGAGCTTCCCTGCTGGCGTCAAATTTACCCTGCGACGTGATAAAAAAGACCATATTCCGCAATTGGCCACCGCCGCACAGGGAATTGGCCGTCGTTATCAAGAAGTGGCTGCTAATCCGCGCAGTGCCAATAGCTGGACACTTTTAGCTGGCAGTGTGGGTGATGGCATTCGCACGGTGGGCCGCACGGTTGTCAATAACGCTGCTGAAGCAGTTGAAAGTGCTGTGCGCAATAGCGATCGCCTGGGCCGGGCAGTGCTAAATGATGAAGTCAAAGCCGAGCTTGAGCGCGG
>CAJYHH010001091.1 GCA_913773825.1 Candidatus Sericytochromatia bacterium
CAACTTCAGGCCATATTTTTGCCCGTAAACTAATGCTTGAAGCAGGTCTTAATCCTGAAACTGATCTCGAAAAATACATTTATGCCGGTAGCCATGATGCCACGATTTTAGCGGTGCTTAACCGTAAAGTGGATGCTGGTGCAACTTATGCTGACGACAATCAAGGGAAGTCCAATGCCTGGAATCGCTTTTTAGATATAAAAGACCGCGACAATATCCGCGTGCTGAAATACACCGAAGCGATCCCTTCTGATACGATCGTTGTTAGCAAAGAGCTCTCACCAGAGCTAAGCGATCGCCTGCAAAAGACGATGATTGACTATAGCAAATCACCTGAAGGCAAAGCGCTGATTAAAAAGCTCTATCGCTTTGACGGCTATGCTCCAGCCACTGACGCTGACTATAAAGCAGTGCGGGACGGCTTTGCTGCAGCGGGTCTGAACTTAAAAGAGAAGCTCAAAGAAGGCAAATAAAGCCCTCGGACTGATAAACAGGGCCTGATGAAAAAAATCACCAGGCCCTGTTTTTAATGACTGACTTGAATGCATCACGGCGTCAAAGACGGTTTAAATATGCTTTTTTAAGGCTTTTAAAGCGGAGCGAATTTTCTTTTCTTCGTCTGCGGGCAAGAGCCAGACTTTTTCTTCGCCGTCCCAGCGACGGCCTTCTACTTTGCGCATAATCGCCACAGCTTTAACGCTATAAGGGAAGCTGACCGTAATATCTCCATCGAGATAATTCAAAGTCAAATTAGGATAGTTAAAGTCACGCTGCAGGCGGGCTAAGACCATTTCGGCAATTTCCTGACGCATCTGTTCGCGCAATTCTGCTTTGCCGCGTTCCCGCTCAAAGACTTCTTTGAGATACTCCACAGCATCTCGCACCGCGCGCCAGTTGTCTTCAGTGATGGGCAAACTCCAGGATTTATCTGAGCTGTTAAACTCAGCCCCTTCAATCTGTTTGATATGCCCATTAGCCTCTTCGTTAAACGAAAAATAGAGCACAATATCTGTATCGCTGACGCTGACGCGCAGATCGCCCCAATCTCCTTCTAGATCAGTCAGATTGGTTCCATAACGAGTCTGGTTAGGTGTGTCCTGTACAGTATTTGGGGTCATCAGCACCTCCGGCCTGATTCTGAGGCCAATCAAATTCAAATTGTATATTACTGTATTATAATCAATTCAAACGCGTCTTACAAGCTATCCTTAAACCCTGACACCTAAAGCCTTTAAGCCTTTAGCTGTTGATAAATCTCTCTTAGCTCGGCCCGAATCGTATCCCAGTCGCCATTTTTTAGCGCAGCAGCTGACACCAGACGGGTCCCTTGTCCGACTGCTAAAGCTCCTGCTTTACGCCAGGCTGGCAATTCACTAAACTCAATTCCGCCGGTTGGCAGCCAGCTAACCTGCGGAAACGGGCCGCGTAAAGCTTTAAGATGTTCAATCCCACCACTAGATGCCGGAAACAGTTTTAGACAATCCATCCCAAGCTCTAACGCATGCATCACTTCAGTTGCCGTCTGCACCCCACCCAGATAGGGCACATTAGCTTCAGCTGCTACAGCAGCAATCCCAGCACTCAGGCCAGGTGAGACTAAAAAAGTCGCTCCCGCAGACAGAGCGGCTTCAGCCTGAGCCACATTTAAAACCGTACCAGCCCCACAACTCATTCCTTGATCATTGATCTGACGAATCAGACGTAAAGCATCAGGGGTTGTGAGCGTAATTTCTAGCAACGAAAAACCAGTTTCATTCAGGCACTCAACCAGTTTTAAGCAGGTTTCAGGTTCATCCAGGCGCAAGATCGGCAATAAAAACTGCTCTTCAAGCTGATGATAAAAAGCAGTAAATGATTGAGGCGCCATGGCTTGTTCTCCGGTTATCGCTAAAGGTCAGGACTCTTTATAACATGGCCTTTAGGTCTGCGT
>CAJYHH010001092.1 GCA_913773825.1 Candidatus Sericytochromatia bacterium
AATAACGGCAATACTTTAGAGCTGACGACTACGGGCTCAGAGCCTGCTTTAGCCGCTGTTGGCGAAAAAACCATTCTGCAGCGCAAAGACGTGACCTCACCTGGCAGTTAAGCTCGCTTAATTGCCCTGCTCAGTGGTATAAACCCAGGAGAAATCGCCCATAATCAGGCGATCCCTGGGGATCACAATTTGTTTGCAGCCATAGCTGCCAAACGAAAAGCCCAGATCTTCATCACTTTCAAAGCAAAACAACGTGGTGCCTTTGGGTGCACCGGTGGGCTCATCATCACCTAGATCACAGGGATCAGCACCTTGATAAAAAGGATGAAGAAACAAGGAATGTTCAAAGTCGCCGCGTAAATCGCCCTGGACTTCGAGATAACGATCACCCAGCTCAAAATCATCATAAAACTTGTCTTTGTAGAGCCTGAACTTATAAGACGGGATACTTAAGCCGCCTTCAAAGCGCACCCGGCGGGGATACCAGAGCGGCAGCTCATCTACGGTGGCCATATCTGTATCAAACATGCGCAGTTTGACCTGACGGCGTGTCAGCGGGTAACGGCGCAAAGCCTCTAAAGGGCCATCGTAATACAGCACTTTAGACTGGGATTCATAAGGGTCAGCATCTAAAAATACATACAAGATGCCTTTAGGCGGCAGCTGAGTCTGATAAGGGGCCAGTTCTGCTAAATTAAACTGTCCGGCAAAACTCAGCATCACTGGCGCGTCGTCTAGCTCATAGGTGCGGGTCGGCCAGCCCCAGCCTGGGGGTAAATCAGGCAAGCCCGCCAGGCGGGAGTTTCCGACTTCGCTGTAGTCATCGTCGCCGTCTTTATGAATCCCAATACAGCGCTGTAGCCAAGGCGCAATCAGCTGTTCATGGTCAGAAAGATCATGTTTATCCAGCAGTTTGCGAAACAGAGCAATTTCAACAGAGCTTAACTCTGGCCGAAAAGGATATTCACCCATGTGCGAACTCACTTAACTCAGCTGATTGACCTAAAACACGCAGCTCATGGGTCGCTAGTCCCTGACAAAACATTTCTCCCACCGGGCCTGAGAGCTTTTTAGCTGCCAGTACAGCTTGTTCAAAACAATGTCTGGCTTGCTTTAACTGTCCACAGTCCCGTTCTGCACCCGCCAGACTTAGCCAGAGTGAAGGCAAGAGTTCTTGAACCCGTAAATCTTCCTGAGATTCAGCTAACTGAGCTTGTTCTAGGGCTAGGGCATTCCAGCTATGGCAAGCTGTCACATCAGGCTGGGTACGTGCCAGATAATGAGCCGCTACAGCCGCTTCATAGTGATCTGAGCTGAGGTTCCAGGCCTGTTGATAAGCCTCTGCCGCTGCAGCAGGCTGGCCTTTAAATTCAGCGAGGCTGCCCTGCTGGCAAAGCGCCACAATCGGATTGAGGATGTCCATGCGCTCAATATATCATGTCCAGCTTTTAAGACTGCCGGGCTCCGTGTACTTATACTGGCCTTCTAACCAATTTTTGACTTCAGAAGTGTACCAGGGTGAAAATCGTCGATCCGAGGGACCGCCTAATAAGCAGCTATGGAGCCCTGGACTGACAAAATCAACAATCAGACGCAGACTCGGCACAAAGCTGGTTTGACGTTCTCCGCTCTGGTAAATCTGGCCCTGTTGCGGGGTGGCGCGTCCGCCGGGGACTTCAATGGGCCCATAGTCAAAACCGGCTTGGACCGGTAATTTACCGCCAAAAATCAGATGCCGTAGCACAAAGCGATTTTGATGGCCCCAGCGCTGAGCTTTGTTGGCTGGTGCGAATGCTTGCGCAAGCGCTTGCTGATAAATTGCTTCACGGCTTTGGCCGTTAAACCAGGGAGAATCTTCTGCTAATAAAACCCGATCAAAATTGGCGTAAAAGTCAGCCAGAATGCCGGTTTTATTTAATAATTGTCGACAGACTTCTGAACCAAAATGTTTGCCAAAGACTGTCAGAATCAGCTCACGATAAAAAACTTCAAAAACCCAGGCAGCCTGTGAGTCTGGTTGGTAACAGCCGTCCCAGTTTTTGAGCAATTGAGCCGTTTGGGTGTCTGGCAATAAGGGGCGTAAAATCTGCAGATAAAGCTCGGCCTGTTTTGAATTCAAATCCAGCTGAATCGCTTTGCAGGCTCGTACATCAACCCCACCCTCAGCCATTGCGGCTTCCAGCTGCTCTGAAATCCTTTGAGCCCGATAATCCCCCATCGGCATATTAATCGGCTGGGCCAGTCCCCAGGGATTGAGATCATGATTAGCCGTGACAAAATAGCCTGACTCAGGGTTATAGCAGCGCGGTAGAGATTCAGGCTGTACAAAGCCCTGCCAGTCGTTTTCTGCCAGCCAGCCGGGGACAGGGACTAAGCCGCTTATGCCTTCACGGCGAATCGGCATTTTGCCTGACATCTGATAACCGATATTGCCCTGCTGGTCAGCTAAAACCCAGTTCCAGGAAGTTTCGAACTGGCCCAAATGCTGCATGCCCGTTTGCACAGAGTCTGCAGACCACATCGCTACTGAATGATTGAGCGTTTCACCCCC
>CAJYHH010001093.1 GCA_913773825.1 Candidatus Sericytochromatia bacterium
CAGACCCCGGCAGTAAACTAATGGCTCACAAAATTCTTTATGACTTCCAGATTCCTAAAGTCCAGTCATCTCTGCTGGCCTGGATGCGTTCAGCGCCAGAGAGTCAGAAGCAGGGGATAATGTTGTATATCTTTTACAGATTTAATGAAAGAGGTAATAGCAGTCTTTCAAAACAGCATCCCGATATCCTGTCAGAACTCTTTGCCTGGGCCATCCAGAAAGATGATCAGCAGTTACAGCAAACAGCTTGGAATTATTTACATCGCTCACTTAATTCTAAAGATAAAATAGACGAAAAAATACTTGAACCCTACCTAAAAAATTCAGAAACACAGCAACAAATCCTTTACTTATTGCCTTCTGGGTTTGCAGTAAACTATCCGCAGCTTTACGGTTATTTTTTTCAGGGTCTGGCTTCTGCTAACAATCAAATTGTCAGCCAAAGCATTCGGGTTCTAAAAGGATTAAACAATCAAGAGTTCGACACCCAGCTCGAAAGACTGAGCAAAACCCATCCAGATCCTAAAATCATCTCTGACGCCCTACAAGCTTTATCTGATCAGCCCCATAATCAGACACTGATTAAAACCTTTCTGCAACATCCCAACGCGACAGTCAGAGCAAGCGCGCTTGAGATCATCAGCAACACCAGTCCTCAAACGTCTCAAGCTCAGCGCGAAACCTTACTTAAACTGTTTCAACAGGATCCAGATCAACATGTCCGACTCCAAGCCTTTGGCAAGCTGTGTTATTTAAAAGACGAAAGTTTGATTCCAAAGCTTGTGAAACAGGTCATGGCCAAAGATGCTCAAAATGCAGTTGAATACATCGATAGCATCAGACAACTCTGTCCCAAACAGCCTGATTTTTTGTACCCTTTTCTCGATCTGGGTCCAGATAGCCAGCAAAAAGTTATTGAAACCCTGATTGATTGGCGAGCCAGTCAATCAGCTGTCCAACTGGCTCCTTTGCTAAACCATTTAACCCAGCAAGTTCAAGAACAGATCTTAAATTTTATCCGCATTATAGAGCCTGATGCAGAGGGAATTAAGCAATACATCATTCCGCTTTTAAGCTCATCCAATCCTAAAATTCAAGAAGCTGCATTGATTGCCTGGAGCGCTTTAAAAAATCTCGACAGTCATGAACGACGCACAGCCATTCCCCTAAGCAGCCTAAAATCAACTCAGCAAATGACCCGAGTTGCTGCTCTCTCTTTGCTGACCATGGAACACGGTGTTGCCACTGATCTTGAGCTCTTTACTCGCCATATCCTGCAAGAGACAACTGATCTCTACAATTTTGTTTACTTAATCGAGAGTCTTAACTTTGCACAAAATCCTCAAGCCCTGCTCCCTTTACTTGATCATCAGGATAAAAGGCTCAGAGACAGCGTTGTAACATGGCTAAATCAGCATGCTGACCATGAATTAGCGCCAGAACTGCAGCACTACTTGTCAGGGTTTTCTCCAAGTGGTCAAGCAGCCGCCCTGGAAGTCTTGGGCGCAATTGGCAATCAGCAACAAGTGGAGCTTATCAAACGCTATCTAAAAGCATCTGACCCCGGCGTTCAACAAGCAGCCATCCTGGCTTTAGGTGAACAAGGCCTTCCAGAGGCTGCCCAACTGGCAAAATCCTTATTAGACGACTTTAATCCTCAATCACAGGCCACTGCGGTTAAAACCCTAAAAGCATTGAGAAGACCAGAAGCTGCTCCTGGCCTAGTCAAAGCACTCAATAGTCCACAGGAAAACATTCGGCGAGAAGCTCTACTGGCTCTGAGTCAAAATAATGTTCGTGAAGCCCTACCAGAGATGATGGAGCTATTCAGTAAACAAGCGCTAGAGGATAAACTCTTTGGATGTTTTGGATTTCCTCAGCGCTCTTGGGCTGTTCAGGCCTTGAGCAATTTAGTTAAGGCAGATAGCCTAGATAACTTTATTACAAATATCAAGCCAGAAGATTTATATTATGACGCCTACGATGCCTATCATTCTGAGAATTCATTTAATAAAGTCACGGTTGCAGATATTCTGGCAGAACAGGCCTTGCCACAAAATCTTTTGCCTTTTCTTAATGACCCTCGTCCACTTGTACGCAGAGCCATTGCAAGCACTCTTGCAAATTATCCCGATCCTCAGTGGGTCATCCCACTCCAGACTCGCCTGAAACAAGAAACAGATCCAGAGACTCAATTAGATTTACAACTGAGCTTAGGCAAAATAGGCGATCAACAGGTCATTGATAGCTTAAAACAAGCTTTTCAAAAACCAGAATTTAAGGAAAAGCGCCGTGAAATTGGGTCTACACTGATACACTTACAGGCGCCTGATATCCGCGATATGTTTAAACACAAACTTGAGCTTGAACCTGAAGAATACACAGTCTGGTGGCTGCTCTCGGTTTATGCAGATGATTCAACTCTGGACTGGCTTAAGCAAAAGGCGGACTCCCAAGATCCTGTGATCAGCAAAAATGCCCGTTCTGCCCTGGAATCAGCCCAAAGCAGCAAAACCCATCAGCCCCAGCAAAGGCGTGTAAGTGTTCAGCCTCCTCCTGTTGACTCAAAGTTTGAAGCCAAACTCAGTCGTTATCTTAAACAACTTGCAACACTCAAAGGCCGTCCAGATGCCATGTTGAGATTGGCTTATTCCTTTATCAATCCCAGTCTCTTTGACGATAGAAAAGATTATGAATGGCGAGAGCAGGCAGGCAAAGACGCCCGCTATAAACCCATTCTGATTCCCCTCTTGGCTGAAGGAGTCAGCAAAAAGAATCAGCGCCTGAGCGAAAGAGATTGGGCAATGAGTATCTTAAGTGGACTCAAAGTTTCACCTGAAGATCCTTTGTTAATGGATCTGATTAGTTCTTTGCCGCCAAAGGATAATCTTGCTCTCAAGCTTTTTCAGGCGAAGCTCTGGTATGAGCAAGGTCAGCCAGCTAAAGCCATCACACATCTTACCTATCTTTTAAACGATCCTCACATCAGAAACTATCCTGCCTATCACGTGCAGGCACTTAACGGGCTCAGTGACTTTTCAGCTGAATCGAACAGACTGAGCTACCTCAATCAAGCAGAGGAAATTATTGATCATTCATTTAAGAATATCGACTATCAGCATGTTGATAATTTAGCTAAAATGCTGACCCAGTTTAGAAAAGGGAGTGCACTACTCGCTGCACAAGAGCCTTATCAGGCCCAAATCTCATACCAACGAGCTCTTGATGAATTATATACACAATATCAACAAGGAAATATTTTGATAACGCCTTTTGGTGCTCATTTACATGCTGGTTTAGCCGAAGCTGCGCTAAAGCAGAAGCAAGAACAGCTGGCTCAATCTCATCTCATACTGGCACTTGAGTTTTGGCAACGAAATGACGCATGGGGAATACATCGTCCAGAATATTTTACAGATCATCTGCCTAAGCGACATTCTTCCGAATGGGCTTATGAACAATTAGGTCAATTACTTAAAACAGCTGGAGACGAAAGCAGACTGACCTATTTTATGAACAGATTTGGCAACTCTAATGAGTCAAAAAGCTTTTATGATCAATGGCAGATCTATCATTCAGATTAAGAACAAGATTAGAACTCAGTTTAGAAAGGCCTATCTAATGTCTGAAGAAGATCATGATTTGCTCTACGAACATTTGCAACAGGTAAAAGACCGAGAGACTTTTAAAGCTTTTATTACAGCTTTAATCAAAGATCGTCTGGATTCCATCAAGCAGGAAAAAATCAATCCAAGTAGCCCTTATGGGCCAGATGCAAATGGTTGGGAGAACATCACCATTGAAGCTTTCTTTGAAGCTGCTCTGGCACATGGAGCCCCCATAGAGCCATCATGGGAGTCTTTTGCTGAATTTCTTTACTGTGGAAAGATTTATGAGTAAGTTAAACCATCAAACCACAATGCTCAAACATTTGTGCAAACTTGTCTTAGGCAGTGTCGTCATTTAAGTAGCCTGCGTGAAATGTCAAGATGAACCATCGCTAGGTAATTTTCGGCTTTCTTTTCATGTCGTGTGGCAACCCCACGAAACTATTTAAAGCGCTCAACGACATTTCGCTCGTTGTACATTTCGCAATTGTAATAACGCGGCTTTTTGGCATTTTTGCGCGTTGAAATGATCGCCAATAACCCTTGTTTTTTCACCGCGCCAAGCCTTGTGAGTCATATCAACCGAGCTTTCAATCCCTTTACAAGTACCTCAGAATGGCTTACATCCGCCTCCTGAACCTGACTCAGTAATAAGCGTTGAGGATTCTTTACTATCAACGGCGGCAGGCATGTTGGTGGGCACGATTAATTTTGCTATCGATCATCAAGATTCCGTCTCTCTCGAGTTGGAGGGCATTGAAAATGCGTTGCTACACGCCGCGTTGGGCCCAGCGCGATAACTGCAGCTGAATATTTTTCCAATCGCTATACCGCGTGGGCAAGTCACGCGATGGGGATCCTGTGCGAGCGATCCACAAAACCGTATTCAGGCATTGGCGATTGTCTGTCGCGTTTTCCCCGACATGGCCATTTCGGTTTGGAAACAAGTCTTTGAACCGATCTCATTCCTTCATAAGGTCGCATAAGCCACCTCTTGAGTTCCATTTTAGCTCATGCAGCTGCAGCTATTTGATGATACGACCAGAAAGGCAGGGCTCCACGCTTATCTTGATAGTAGCTACAACAATCCAAGGAGCGGCAGCCCTGATGAAACCTATCTTACACCTCACTGACACTTAATGGCCTACGAGTCAGGCCAGATTCAAGGTGCTGTATGCCTTCTCGTTACTGCTATTGAGCGTTCTTTCCCCAAGCTGGTCACAGAGATCATTGGCATGGGTCTTTCGACGCTTTATGCCCGCGCAACGCGTAGCATGGAAGCTCAGCAGGATCAGCATGTCCTGACCTACACCCAGACCTCTCCGCGCAAATTTGGCCATGCGAGCCAGGTTTTGAGCAGTCGGATACTGAGTCAGACTCTGCGCCGTCAGACGGGCCAACTGTATTCTCCCGAAACAGCGCGTCGTCATTTGTATGGGCTCAGAACTCGGATCCGTTGGCTGAGCAGAAGTTGGCGCGACTTGCCGAGGTGAAAGCGAACATTGAACCCACGTCACAACTGCTTGACGTCATCAGGCCGACTTTGATTTGCTCAGCCCGATTCGGGCCAATTGGTTTCTCCGAAGCGAGTAACCCGCCCATACGACGAATGGCAACAACGAGCAGGTCTATGCCTTTGGGGCCTAGCCTGCAGGCAAGGGCTTTCTATATCAGATCCATCTTCGCAAACACTTCAGTGAGCACAAATAATTATCACAAAGTTTCGGGCAAGCTGTATCTCGTGATTGATAATGTTAGAACGTAAACAATCATTGGGATTCAGGCATTTGTAAAAGTGCATACAAACCACTCGCCTCCCTCCACGATTCCATCATAATCATCTCAATACAACCAGCCAATTAAGCGGGTTTAGGGGACCACGAAAACGCGGATTTGTGGAAATGACAGTTCTCGTAATGTGTCAGAGCTACTTCGCAAAGTCAGGAGGTGCCTTGCTAGCTTTCAATATCTGGTCAAGATCGTCGCTACCGCATGAACTCACGCTTCTCTATGAACTTTATATGGAGCGATTTAGTCTGCGTTAATTTGAAAAAGCTAATTGTTAAGTTAAGCAAAGAAAATTTGCTTGTTCTTCAAAAAAATTAATATGTTGACAAAAAAATTAATTCTGTTAGGGTTAATAAAGAATGCTTTTGTGATGGAGATTACAAATCATGATCATCTCGCCGAGTTTCAATCAATGATTGATTTTTCTTTTAATATAAAGACTTCTGATTACTCATTTAGGGCCTTTTTCCAAGTTAAAAGATTGTATTTATATAGACATAAAATTGTTTTAATTAGCCTGATTTGGATTTTGGTTGCTTGCTCACCATCTTCGATTCAACCCTCCCAACCTTTGTTAATCCCCCTCCAACCTAGTCTTTCAAAGGCTAGTGTTGTTCCAAAGGCAGAACTCTCACCGCCATCTCGGGCACCTGTTAATGCATCTACTCAACCCTTGTCTCCAACATCAGATGTTCAGGTCCCTCAGACCCAGCTCAAGCCGCTTTTGACTACTTCTCATCCTATCAACACCCCGATTTATGAAACAGGAATTGTCACTGGAGGTGGTGGTGGAAATGGCGGTGGTGCTTCAATAACCGAAATCATCCTACCAATTCCCTTAGCCACAGTGCCGCCACTGAGACAACCTGTATTGGACGATGTACTCCTACGCGACGGAGAAAGTATCCAGATGCCTTTAGGCACTGACGATATTCAAGCCAATTATTTCGGAAAATCGATCCATCTCAATCTGAAGGGATACTTTTTTGATCCGCCTACTGATACTGTACGTGCTTACCTGGACAATACGATTGCATTGAGGATAGTACAGGTCAGTAATCAGGTAATAAGCGTGGATGTGGATACGGCCTATCTACCGGATTTGTATTTGGTAGGTAGCAGCCATATGCTGACCTTGCATGTCGGAGATCAAGTATTCAAAGTGAATGTGCGGGTTGGGCAACCTGAAATCAGGGTGAACCTGACACCCACTATTCAGACTGTGGAAGTGCTCAAAAATGTAAGCCAGCAGCCTGTTCAGCTCAAAGTGACAGGTAGCCATTTCACTCAAAATCCGAATTTTTCCTACTGCAAGCTAGATGATGTGCGGGCAGAGATTGTAAGTAGTCAGATAGTTAATGGCCAGTCTGTCATGGTTCTCAAAATTCCTGATTCCGTGGCTTTTTCTGCCCAGAACAGCCACCGGCTCAGTTATGAGACACCTTTTGGCTTAGCCTTGAAACTGTTTTAACCCAATAGGAGTCCCTGATGAAACATATATTCTATGGCAAATTTGTTCAACGCTGGAGCGCTATGGGTACAGTCCTGGCTCTGAGTGTGTCTTGTACGCAGATACAATCTCTGTTTCTAAGCCCGCATAAACAAAGCTCTCAGGCAAAAGCTCCTGCCTACTCAGGTGAAATCAGACTCGAAATCGATCCTTCCCTTCTCGGCGAAAAATACAGTCATCGTCGAAAAGCTTCCCTCACAAGCAAAGGGTTTACGATCAAATCAACTACTACCTCAGGATTTGACGAACTCGATCAGGTTGTTGTAAATAAGGCCAATCAGCTGGTAGCTTCAGGTCAAAGTCACTGTGTGCATGTTGTCGTCAACGAAAGACAAAATGCAAATTGTAATAGCAACAGCTCTGGTTTTCAGTGCAGTGGGCCTGTCAATAAAACAATTCAGGCTGCTCAATGCCCAGAAATTGCGATCTACGGCGGGGCTATGAATATCAACCACACCCTCCCAGCAAGTAAACTCTGGGTGGCTGTGACAAACAATTTAACGATTAATCAGGGTGTCAAAGGCATCTTAAGTACACGCGGTGATCTCAATACCAGTATCAGCGGCGATACAGAGCTAAACGGTGTGTTTGTCGGAGCACGTTCCAACAATTTCAATATCAGTGGTAATGCCAAAGTTGAGGGAATCTATTCGATTCTGAATGGCGGTACGCTGGCCATGAATCTGAATCCCAACGGACGCTTTGAAGGGCAACTCTGCACAACGGGCCAAACCCATCTGAATATCAATAGCCCGTTTATTTATAACCCCAATAAAATTACTCCCTGGCAGAGTGAGCTGAGCTTTTTAGGGGATTTGATGTGTGCTCAGGGGAATCATCCTTACACTCAAATCATTCCTGCCGGTAATCCCACACCCACACCATCAGCAAGTTCAACACCCATCCCGACCCCGACGCCCACAGTAACTGCCACGCCGACACCTCTGCCTACCGATACGACGACTCCTACACCGACAGCCTCGACCAGTGTTAGCCCAACTCCTTCAGGTGTACCGTCACTTGTTGAAGTTGTTTTTGATCCTGAAAACCCCGGCAGCTTAGCGGATTTATTCCCTGATGTACCTGGCAATGATCCGGATACGACAATTCCTGAAACGAATACAACCTTGCTGGCTATCAATAATCAACCGCCTGGTGAATTTAAAACCGGTCAATTGGCGATAAGCCTTAAAGCTCCTGTGCAGCAAAATCTGCAGACAATCTTGCAAAGGTACAATGCTCAGCTGGCCGAACCAGAGCCTGTAGGTGGATTTTATCTTATCCAAGTTGATCTGAGTACCATCAACCTGGATAATTTGTTAAACAATCTGCACCAGATCAATCTGGCTCAAACCAATCCAGAATTTATCACACAGTCTGCATCTTTTGCCAATCTGGAGTCGGCCAAGACTTTTGCTCTGCTAGTTGAGCTCATGGTGTCAGGCCTCGTAGACGGTGCCGATATGGACAATGTTCTAACCACAGCAGAAGGTATCAAAACGGCAGAGAATTCTGAGGTCTCACCAAATATTTATCCTAATATCGTGCCTAAAGCGGAAAACTCCTGGTGGTTAAACGATCAGTCTACCCGCGTGACACGCGCTTGGAATTATTCAATGGGCTATAATCGTCTACAACAACGCCCAGTCAAGGTTGCTGTTATCGATAGCGGATTTGCAGGAGCTTATGAAGCAACTCAAGTTGGTAAGGATCTGGATGGACAGATTCTCTGGGATGAGGGTAAGAAAATCATTCATGCAGTCAAAAATGTAAGTGGACAATGGCTATTCGTAAATAAAAAAGAAGACTGGACAAATGAAAACATAGAAGCTGAGTCCATTGAAAGAGTTATTCATAATGGGGTAACTACTATCCTAACGCCTAATCCCCATGGAACAAAAGTAGTCTCCAGCATTGTTTCTCAAGCCAATGATGGTGAAGGAATCTCAGGTGTTGCTCCACATGCAAAAGTTATTCCCTATAAATTAGGTGACGGAGCAACTAGCTCTTGGTGGGATCTGGTATATGCTTTGTCAGATATTAATCTCAACTCAGGTATTGACATTGTAAGCTTTAGTCTATGGAGCGGTGACACTATTTCTTTATATCTAAAACAATGGAGTCGTAGCAACCTGTCTGTTCTGACAAGTAATGGAAATGAAGCCAGTGTAAAATCTACAGTTCAGGCGCTGAATTTGCTCATAGATGACCTAACTTCTAAAGGCATTATTGTGATTGCTTGTGCTGGCAATGGGGGTTGGGATATTTCCAGAAATTATCCTGCAGGTCCAAATGTACCAGGGATTATTTCTGTGGGAGCTGTTGAGCCAATTGGTTTCAGTTCTATACCATCAGAAAGCTTAAATCGGGCGGTCTTTTTAAGAGGCGGAGATAATACTTTTAACGGTCCACCTAAAACTGTCAATGAGGGATCCACTAATTCCAGCTATGCATCCAATTGGGGTAATGTAGACATCTGGGCGCCTGGGAATAACATGTTAGCTACAGCATCAGAAACTGTAGCTGAGACTTTCAATGGAGATAGCCAGTTCGTTAAGTTGGCAAAAGCGGGTGAACTTCAAACCTGGAATGGAACCAGCGCAGCTACTCCTGTAATTGCTGGTATAGCTGCTTTAGCTAAGTCAATCAATCCCAGTATAAACTCATCAAATTTTAGACAACTTCTTAACAGCACAGCACACACTAGGCAATATCTAGATCAGTATCTAAGAGGTTTCCCTATTCCGCAAAGTAGTGTAAGTTGTGGCGCCTCACCAGATACAAACTGTGGACCGAAGCTAGCAGACGCGTTCATAACCTTGAAAATCGCAAATGCAGAATCTCTGCTTCAAAACTTGTCAGCACCAGTGGCACAGCTGTTCAGAGGCACTATTGACCCTAACAACCAATATCGTCTGAACACAGGAACAGAAACCTTAGAACTTTACTGGGGAGGAAACAATAACAGTAATCTGCTCAGACGTCTGCATTATGAAGATCTAACCCAAAACCCATCACTCCACAAACCACTTTCGCAATTATCCAGCTCAGATCAAGTAGAAGTTACAGGCTGGCGCCAGGCGAATCGCGTATTTTTTAACCAAATCCGAAAAACGCCAGTATTGACACCTAAACAGTGGAGATTGCACGTTTTTAACATCAATGATCAAGCTGAAGTCTTGATAAACGGTTCGCCTGTTCAACTGGACAGTGGAAACACAACTTTGGTGACCAATACGGGTAGCGGCTTTACGAACGTTGATCGGCATGCTTTAGGCATTGATATTACGCATCTTCTCAGCAATGCTACAAATCAGATTGAGTTCCGCGTTTACAACCAAGATCAAAATCTACCACCATTCAACCTACCCTTTGCTTACGCTGGAACGCGTTCGATTGGGCAGTCTGATAGCACGGACAATGGAGCTTCCTGGGGTTTTGAGCTCTATGCCGATAACAAAATAGTCTATCGTGACATCCGTGGCAACGCAGCAAGTAACCGTTTTGATACCAGTTATATATCGCAGCCAAGTCTGCCGCGCTTTGGAGCACGGAGGGGTAGCTTTGGCCAGGGCTTGGTGCTCAGTGAAAGCATTCGCGTCAATAAAGACGGTTCTATCCCCGTCGAAAGTGGCCCCTATGAACTGTTGATCTACAATGTCAGCGACGCCTCTGAAGCTATTGTCAATGGGCAAAGCTTTGCACTGACAGCCCAGAGTCCTTTTGAGACAAGCTATAATATCACCAATCTAATCCAGGCTCAGAATAATCAGTTCCAGTTCCGAGTATTAGGTAGTGCGCATACACCAACAGATACCTGGGCTCGAGCAATTCCCTCTTTCCTGTTAAATGCATCGAGTTTTCCTAGCCAAAATCTGAATCAACTGAATGCTCATTTAGACCATCAGCGCAGAACATACACATGGGGATTCGATCTGAAGCGAAATGGCCAGTTGATTTACCGCAATAGGGATGGTGAACGAGAAAACCTGGAAGTTGGCTCAGGTAATTATCGTAGTTTTCCTGCCGGCGCCCGTTTCAACACCCGCATTCAGGGTGTTGGAGAAAGTATTTTGAATGATCAGTATCAATTTTAATGGAGAAAACACCATGAAAAAAGTGTATGCGATATCGGCTATTTTAGCTGGAAGTCTGCTGACTCTGGGCACGGCGCTTAGCTTTGTACCTTTATCGGCTAATGAAGTGGTAGATGCACCGGAAGTCGAACGCGTGTTCGTTGAAACCGGTGAAAACAATTCCGTTCATGGAGACAGTATTTTGGTAGTTTACTCCACGCCTATGCTGATTCTTGCCCAACCTTATCCATTAGCCGGAGGGATGCAAGATGTGAACAATGTACCAGGCTCTGAACTGGAAGCACCAGCAGAGTATCCAGCTCATCATGGCAACGCCAACGGCCAAAAGGCTGCGCACAATTACCAGATTCGGATTACACCTGGCCCCTATTCCCGCACTCAGTTCTTTGAGGGAACCTGGGCAGATCTGGGTGGAGAAGCGATTTACCATCCCTCGGATCAAACTAAAAAGATAGTCTTGCTCGTTCCTCCTCAACCCAGCAGTAAGCTCTTTGAGCCTGGTGATCAAATCGAAATTACGGTTGCTACAACTGTAAAATCTCCGCATGGCCAGGCCATTAAAGCAGGTAAGAATAAAGCCCGAGAAATTGCGAGTTGAGTCTATAGAGAAGGAAACTTCATTTGTGGATATGCGACAATCTAGGCATATATAGGGTGAGGAGAACGACGATGCGCAAGTTAAGCCTGCTGAGTCTGGGACTGTTTCTGGCTGCATGTCAGGCCACAGGGGAAACAGCACCAGGCCAAAGTCAAAAGAATGTTCAAGCTTTGGGCACTAACCATCAACCAAAAGGTCAACAAGTATCACAACCCACGGAATTGCCGACA
>CAJYHH010001094.1 GCA_913773825.1 Candidatus Sericytochromatia bacterium
CAATACTTCGGACAGTTTTCATGAGGCAATCACCCCAAATTCTCGTAGCTCTGGATAGGCTGGGTGCTGTTTAAGCAAGGTCGGATCGAGACCGAACCTTGAAAAAACCCGCTCCATGAGGGACTCATTGAAGGCGCGGCACTTGTGGCTGTACATCGAAAAGACGAAATCAGGACCAGGACCCATGTGGCTCAAAGCCTCTGCTTTGGCGAAGTTTAGCGCGCTCAGACTCAGGTTAAAGTGGAAATCGAGGGCTTTCTGGTTTCTCGCTTGGCAGTCGTTGAAACCCAGATGCTGCTTGGCGTCTCGGAACAGAAACTCGATCCCGAAACGCGCTCCGTAGTAGCCAACGATCTCGCCACCGGAGAGGCTCAAATCCGTTGAAAAGAGCAGCACATGGCTCTGTTTCTCAACCTGTTTGGCATTCAAGAGCAAGACCACGCGGAGCCTGCGTTTGAGGCTATCATGCCAGAGCGTCTGAACCCAGGCGTGGATCCCCGTTTCTAGCTCGCCCAGCGGTTCCCACCGGCTCAGGTCGTCGTAAAATACTTTCCCGTCGTACAAGCGCTTACGGCCCGTCACTTTTTGTTCACCCTGGTACAGGTACTTCAGAGCGGCGTCATGACGCAGCTTTCCGATCATAAGCCCGTTTGACAGATACCGGCCACGAAATTATGGGTTGTATAGAGCCCGTCAAAGACGGCGTAGCTCAACCCCTCGGGCCAAGCGGATTGGGAGGCTTTCAGTTGAGCGAGATAAAATTGCTGCCGACTGGCGTCCGTCGTTAAAGCAGGGGTTTGTTGGGCCGTCAGGGCCATCGCCTGGCCCTGCGGATTAATGAGAGCCAGGACCGACACTTCTAACCCACGTTCAGAGCGGCTGGCGCAGCCGTTCCAGAATCGTCCCAAGCCGTAAGTGTGCTTGCCACTTTTGGGGACAAAGGTCGCATCGCCAGCCAGAATACAGGGTCCTGAAAGAGATTCAGCCGCCAGTTGAGCGTTGAGAGCTTGAAAGGGAAAGGTTTTTTGGGCGAGCCGACGCAACGTTTTCTCGTCACAATCCGCATAGCGACTGAGGTTAAGATAGTTGGCCTTGCCTCTCAGGCTCAATAGCGTGCAGAACAGGTTCGCCATGCGGTTCCGGTGGGGCTTGGATAGGCCTGGGATCTGGGCGAGCTTTTCGTGTACACTTTCCATGGGGGGGTCTCCGGACTTTTGTGTGGTAACTCAAGTCTACCTGAGACACCCCCAACCCCTCAAAAACTGTCCGGACCATTGTTATAAAGAAAGCAGCTATCTTCCCTCATGCTGATTTTTGGATCACGGACTGCAGGCGCTAGCTAAATCCGTTAAACTGTCAGGATATGAATCTCCAGGCATTAGAAAAGCTGATCACTCAAGCCTTTGGTAAAAGTACCGCCTCAAAAGGTAAAGCTTATTGGAAGCAAACACGCGCCAGAGTGCTGGAAGTTGAAGAAAAGCGCGATGTGATGCTGATTCGGGCCATGGTGCGCGGCAGTGGCTTTAATTTTTATGAGGTTCAACTTAGTTGGGCACTTGACCATCCCGAAATGATGCAGGGAATGTGCAGTTGTCCAATGATGAACGATTGCAAACACTGTGCCGCCACCGCTTATCTCTATTTTTCATCCCAACCCGATCAACGACGTGAAAACAGCATCGACACCTGGTTGACGGGTCTGCGTAGACAGCGCAGCCAGGCAGAACAAACAGACACTGAAGATCTGGTGGTTTATTTGCTGAGCTTTGCGGCCAACAAACAATTAGACGTCACCCCTGTCAAAGTTCGCAAGCTTAAAAAAGGCGGGTACGGCCAGCAGCGCAAAATCGATCTGCATGAGCTCAGGGGACAGTATTCAAGAGCCACAAGCGCCCTGGACACTGAAATTGGCGGCCTCCTTGCAGCCGTCAACAACACCGGCAATTATTACACAACCACCACAACCATTCAGCTTAAAGGCGAAGTGGGTGAACTGGCGCTTAAAAAGATTCTGCTAAGTGGACGTTGTCATCTGCAAAACAAAGACAGTGATCAACTAAAATTAGGTTCAGCTAGACAGCTGGATTTAGAGTGGCACAAAGGTAAAAATGGCTGGCGCCTGCATCTGATCAGCCAGCCTCCCTTAGAACGCTGGGTCGAAGTAAAGGGTTTTTGGTATTACGATAGTTTAGAATCCACCATTGGCCCGCTGCAGAACGAAATTGAGCCCGCCACCTTGATGGAAATCTTAAAAATCCCAGCGATCCCAGCTGATCGACTGGCAGATGTCAATCGTGCTCTGATGGACACCTTGCCAGATATCATCTTACCGATTCCCGCAGAGCTTGATTTAAACGTTCAAACCATTCAAGGTCTTTCGCCCAGACCGGTTATCACACTGCGAAACCAGAGCTCTGATTCAGGCTCAGCGAGCTATGGAATTGAACTAGAGTTTGAATACAACGGCATTGCGATCTCAAGCGCTCACAACACCCCCATGCTGCGGGTTGAGCAAGATGGTGTCCTGTATCAGATTTACCGCCAGCTGGAGCGCGAAAAAGACTTGCGACAGCAGCTCGAAACCACCCAGCTTCAAGTCCAAAAAGACAACCAAACGTATTTGCTGCCTGGGCCCACCCCCCAAAGCCAGGCAGAAGCCTGGGAAAAGTGGTTAAGTCAATCAGCCCCAGAACTTGAAGCCCAGGACTGGACCCTGCATGTGGCAAGTGATTTTAGTCTGAATATCTATACCGGTGAGCAAAACTGGCAAGCTAAAATCAGCGAACCCGGCAACGATGACTGGTTTAATCTTAGCCTGGGGATTGAACTCGAAGGCCGTTCGATCAACTTACTGCCCTTGCTTGTCAAAGCGCTTCAACAAGCAGAGACACCCGAAGCCTTATTAAAACGGCTTG
>CAJYHH010001095.1 GCA_913773825.1 Candidatus Sericytochromatia bacterium
GATAAGGATCTTTGATATCGGTTCCAAAATAGCTGTCCACCGTCTCTGAATGCTGAGCGTCAGGGTAAATGAGTTGTTGAGACCGGCTAGGGGGCTGACTTGAGGGTGAATACGGCATAGAATGTCCTTGAGCAAGGCCTTTTGGTCATTTTACTCCCGTCAACGATAAGGATCAAAGCTGCCTGAACCATTTTTAAGCTCTGCTGCAAGAAGAAGCTTCGGTTAAACTGTGAACATGAATCAATATCCTTACATTTTATCGGACGCAAACGTGACAGAGCCTTTTCAGGTGGGGATTATCGGCCTGGGTGCGATGGGCTCATCGGCGCTTTATCACTTAGCTCAAGCGGGTCAAAACGTGATTGGCTTTGACCGCTATCTGCCTCCCCACCAGCTGGGCTCTTCACATGGGCGAACCCGTGTAATTCGGGAGGCTTATTTTGAAGACCCTGCTTATGTGCCTCTGTTGCAGCGCGCTTATACTTTGTGGGCAGAACTGGAAACGGCTGCTAAGACAGCAGGTATTGCAGGCCCAGAGCCTTTATTACAGCTCACAGGTGGCCTGATGATTGGCCCGCGTGATTCAGAGCTGGTAAAAGGCTGTCTGGCTTCTGCTCGCCAGTTTCATCTGGATTATGAGTTACTTGACCCGGGAGATTTACAGGCCCAGGTGCCCATGTTTAAACTCTCTGCTGATTTTGCTGCGGTTTCTGAGCCCAGAACCGGCTATTTACATCCTGAAGCCTGTATTAAAACCCATTTAGAATTAGCTCAGCGAGCAGGGGCTTTGATACAAGCCCCCTGTGAAGTCTTCGGCTGGCAGGCCATTGAAAAGGGATTTTTGATAAAAACCGCAACCGGTACGGTTAGAGTCGATAAATTGGTGATTGCCGCTGGTGCCTGGCTGGAGCGGCTGGTGCCAGAGCTGAGGCTGCCGTTAAATGTGACGCGGCAGGCCTTGTTTTGGTTTGAACCCAAAGACGCTGAGCTGTTTCAGCTTGGAAAGTTTCCTGTGTTTTTGCTGCAAATTGATCAAGGGCGTCATTTATACGGTTTTCCAGATGAAGGTGAAGGCTTTAAAGTAGCTGTACATGCGCCTGGTGAAGCTTTTGATCCCGATCAACTTAGAGGTTCTGAAGTCCGTCCTGAAGAACGTGAGGAAATCATTGAGCTATTAAGGCAATATTTACCTGCCGCTCAGGGGACATTGCTTAAAACAGCCGTTTGTCTGTATACCAATACCCCTGATCAGCATTTTTTAATCGATCAACATCCTCAACATTCAGATCTGCTGCTATTAAGTCCCTGTTCAGGGCATGGCTTTAAATTTTCTTCAGTCGTGGGAGAAATTGCAAAAAACTGGGCTTTGAATCAGGCTCAAGGCCAGGATTTAAGCTTGTTTTCAATCAAAAGACTGCTGGGTTGAAATGATACAATACAGGCAAACTCTAAAAAGGCAGTGCCCATGAGTCCCTATGAGAAGTCTCGCCTGACTGAAGGCGTCGAACGTAAAAATCAGCTTAAAAAAAATATCGCCCAGCTTGTCGAGCAGACTCAGGACGCTAGTAGTACCTTTAATATCGCCCTCTCAGCGCTTAAAAATAATAATTTAGAGCTGGCGATTAAAAAGTTTGAGCAGGTGCTTGAAATTGACAGTTCAGATGACATGCTCAGGCAGGTTCGGCCTAACTTAGGCCAGGCTCGTTTATTAAGTGGTGATATTCCGGCTGCTTTACGAGATTTTCGTGCCGCACTTAAACTCAATCAGCCTGATGAAATCAAAGCTTTTATTTATGCCAATCTTGGCTATATTTATACTCAGCAGAACTTTCATGGTTTTGCGATTCGTGAGTACCGCCAGGCCGTTAAAGAAAATAAACGGGATACCACAAGCTTACTGACCTTGGGCATGTTGTATGAAAACTGCTATCGCTATGCAGAAGCCCGCGAGGTTTTTCAGCAATTGCTCAAACTGGATCCGGGTAATGCTTATGCCCAGGACTTGCTGGCTAAAATGGACCAGGCCTTGCCAGTTGTTCCCCGCCAGGAGCCGATACGTTTGGTTAAAGCGTTGCCCAAACTGGGCTTAATTGTGGCGATGAGCTACGATGTCACGTATGAAGGTTATTTTCCGATGGTGATTTATCTGTATAACGAATCACCGCTTAAAAATCGCCTGCAGCCGGGGCAAAAAATTCTCAATGTGATGATCAGCAGTGGCCAGGACATTGACGAGGATGATGAACGGGAATTAGTTGATCTGCTGGATGGAGAATCAGGCAAAGAGATCAGTTTTTTAGTTGGTGAAGAAGAAGTGACGGTTAAAGCCGTAGCGCCGATTAACCGTAAGCTAGAGCAGACTGAACGTCTACAGGTTTATAAGCAGTGGCTACAGACATTTGACAGTCGTCTGGCCTGGCTTTGGGCTGCATCTTCTCCGGTGCGTGAAAGCATTGGGCCTGTTTGGGGAATGGAATTAGAATCATTAGTGATGGAGCTCAAGCCCCTGCAGCAAACGTATGTCTATGACTTTGCGTTTGCCATGATGGTAGAGCATCTTCAGGCTTTTGTGATTACAGAAACCGACCCTGAAACCCAGCAAAATAAAGAGATTGAGATGCAGTATCAGATTCATCTCGGACGCTATTTTGGCAAACCAGATTTTGCTCAGGTTCAGGCATTTCCTGATTTGCTCCAGCAGTTTCATGAAGTGCAGTTTCAATATATGGCGAATTTGCTGGCTTCTAGGATTTAAGCAGCAGCCCTTAAGCAGCAGCCTTTAAGGTTGAACGTCTAACTGCAGGCGTTCAGATAAAATGCTTTGCTCAGCTGGTCGCTCTAAAAAGAATAATCGCGGGGCTGGCATCGACATTTTGCCTGGGATTTGAGCCCTGAGTCTAAAGTGAAAGCTGACTTCCTGACCGTTTGCAAGTGGCTGTGTGGTCAGATTAAGGCTGGTCTGGGTTTGTTGATAACGCTCAAGCCAGTTATGATGCCGGCTATCGCTTAAGGTGTCTGTTAAAGCCAGAAAACCTGCGGGCAATCCAATTTGAAGACCCAGTGCCTGTGAGCGGCCGCTGCTTTGACGCAGTCGGACTAAAACAGGGATTTCTTCTCCTTGGACTAAGCCGCTGCTTTGTGGAAGTTCGAGTTCAAGATGCAGCCTGGGATCCTGCACAGCCCGTTGGGGCGTCTGAACAAAAATCCGTCGACTTTGAGCATACCACTGGCCAGCAAAACGATGCTCTAAACGCAGCGTCTGCCAGCCACTGCGCACAGGAGTAAAAAGCTGCTGTGTTTGTAACACGCTCTGAGCAGCCAGTTGCTGCTCTTGTAGCGGTGTCTGATCTAGACGCCAGCTGATGACCTGAGCTTGGTTGGTTTCGTTGATGAGACGAATTGGGAGATTAAACTGATCGCCCAGTTGAGCAAATGCAGGCGGTTCAAATTCGGCTAAAACAGCCGGGCCAACTTGAAGCAGCTGCTGATAACTGCTGATAGATTGTTTGTCCCAGTTGCGCCAGATTAAAAGTTGTGCACCTGAACGCCGGGCGGGGGTTAGGATCTGTGTTGAGTTTGCAGGCAATAGTTGATGATCTAATAAACGGCCTAAAGGCTGTAAAGAAGGCTCTAGCCAGAGAGCTTGAGGCCTAGCCTGACGCCAGGCTGGAAGAGGCTGGCTGAGACGGGTTGTAATTAGGGCCTGAATCAGAGCCGTGACTGCCAGCGCAGCCAAACTAATCTGACGGAGCTGTTGACGTTGAGAAAGGGGGACCAGCGTTTGGACAAATTGGCCAAGGAGCAGCCCAGACAAACTTATACACAGCCAAATAGCAGGTAAAACGCCTGGCTGATAAAGCCATAAAAACCAGCTGACAATGATGAGCAAAATTCCGTGCAGGGTGACAAACCAAGGCAAAAGAGGATGTTGTTTATGGAGCCAAGGCTTTAAAAAAATGCTGATTAAGGGTGTTAGTGCTAGACCCAAACCAGCTGAGATGATACCGCCTAAAGGTTGATTCCAGCTCAGGGGAATTGCGAATAGCCCTAAGCCTGTCATGCTCAGGCAGAGCCCTTGCAGCCGGTTTGCGCGTTTGCGTTCTGTTGGCGTCGGAAAGGGGCGTTGTTTAAAATGGCGCTGCCGCCAGAGGCTGATTAAGGGTAGATTTGCTGCGCCTAAACCCAAAAGCGTCCACAAGCTTAACCAAAAGGGGTGTTCGGGTATCTGTTCAGTTTGGCCAATGGCCTGCAGCAGGCCGCTGACATCGCTGTTCTCGGGTGCTTGAACACTGGAGCCAAGCTGCTGTAATCGAAAACTTTCGAGTTGTCCATTGAGTCCCCTGAAGGGTTGAACCTGTAAGGGGCTTAGGGCGTGAGGCTGTGCAGGCTTGATGGGCCAGTTAACCGTTTGAGCAACAGAGAACCAGTGCAGAGACTGACAGTACCCGTGCTGGTCACAGAGTCGGAGCCAGAGTGAGCCTTGATCCGGTAAAGACTCAGAGAGCTTAAACTCAGTGCGGCCAGGCTGAATGGTTTGTATTCCGCTGCTCATAACTGTTTTATCGACCCCCAAAACCCAGTTAAGAACCTGTGCCTGATGAGAAACAATCAAAACTTTGCCGTCTTGGCTGCGCTGGGGGAGCCAGTCCTGAGCCAGTGCAAAGCGCAGCGGGGTCTGGAGCAGATTGCCGCGGGTATCTCCTGCATTAAAAGAATAATCGCTGCGGATTTGTTCGGGTTTTAGTGTCAGGCTAGCACGACCTTGTTTAACTGAGAGCGTCTGGTTTTCAAAGCGAATCCAGCCCTCAACGGGGAGCCCGGCCCCATCAAGCAGATGAAAGTCGAGGG
>CAJYHH010001096.1 GCA_913773825.1 Candidatus Sericytochromatia bacterium
AAAGAAAATAGCGGAGGTCTTCTGGCTTAGCCGTTTGTAATAAAAGTCTCAATAAGGGTGTGATCAGGTACAAGCCCAGAATCACATACATAAACCAGAGATGATAAAAAGCAGGCCCTGCAATCAAGTCATGTAGAACTGTCCAGAGACTAATCGTCTCTTTAAGAATCACAGCCCGAAACGTTAGATAAATACCGCTCCAGAAAGCCAATGGAATCAGAATTTTGCTAAAGCGACGGCGTAAAAAATCGCCAACAGACTCCTGGCGTGTTGCACCTAACATCAGCATGCCGCTAATCATTACAAAAACCGGCACACTCCAGCGGCTAAGCGAGTCAAAAAGATTGCCTGACCACCAGACTGGCCCAAAAGCGGACACTTTAACCAAAGCCCGGGCTGAAACATGTAGCACAACCACTACTGCAATCGCAAACAATCGCAGCAGATCAGCATATATCAGACGCTTATCAGCACTCAAACAAGGCCATCCGGGTGATCAATTCAAAACAAATAACTTAAACAAACTGCTGTATTTTATTCCTGACATTATATCGCTCTCAGCTTTTGATTTTCGCTAAACTGTGAAACAAAGCGTAATTTCAGGAGTGAGGCATGGCGCGTAAATATAAATCTCCGGGTAAGTCCCTAAAAGGCTTTGGCCAAGTACCGGAACAGCCTCCTTTAAATGCCTCAGCTGTCCACAACTCATCTGCTGAACAACCCTCAAATCGGCGGGTCTGGTTGGCAAGCCGTTTGCAAATGCTCAATCTGACAATGTTCACTTTCTTTGCCATTTTAAGCTTTGTTCAGTATTTTCTCCATCAGGCCCCTGTGCTCAGCAGTTTAGTCCCAGGGATTGGCTTTACGGTGATTCTGGCGCTATATATTTATATTCTCAGTTTGCGGCGCAAACGCAGCTAACTGGCAAACCACACCTGATAACAACAAGGGGCGAGCTAAATGCTCGCCCCTTAAGGTTTACATCAGCTGTTTAGGAAGCACGAACATCTGCACTGGCAGAAGCTTCAACCACAACGTCAGCATCCAGGGTTTCATCAACCTGTTCTTCAGTGGTTTCAGCAGCAGCAGAGGCCGTTGCGGTGGTTTCAACCACAACCGTATCGGTCGTGGTAGCCGCTTCGTCAACCACGGTCACTTGAACCGTCTGGGCAGCCGTATCCGTTGTACCGGGTGCATCATCACCGCTTACCGTTACGTTCTGATTGGCATCAACTGAAACGGTGTAGTCATAGTTTTTAGTCTGACCATTAACGGTTACAGTCACGGTGCCAGAAGCTGTCGCGCTGCCATCAGCTGCCACGGTGCGCTCTTCAGAACGCTCACGGGTTTTACCATTGGCCCATTTAGTCATGGCTTCAGTATTAATGGTGCGAGTACCGTCAGCATTGATTACCACAGAACGGGTTACGGTGCGCTCATAGCCATTGGGGCCTGTGACTTTTAATTCATAGTCGCCGCTGCTCAGCTTGCCGCTGACAAAAGTACGGCTACCGGTTACAACGCGCATGACGCCGGTTTTTTCGTTTTTAAACTCAACCGTCAGCGTTTTTGTCACGCTGCCATCAGCATTGGTGGTTTCCACAATATCGCTGGTGCGAGTGACATTGTTGCGGCGACGCAGCTTAGTCAGGTTTTCTGTCACGAGGGCTTTTTTAACTTCAAGGCGAGCACGAATATTAGCCAGACGCGTCTGGAATGTCGTTTTGCGATTGTCGAGATTGGTTTTAACGTTTAGCTTGAGTTTGACTGGATTAATAGTCAGCGAGCCGTCTGGATTGACCACAACCGCACCAGAGGCCTGCAGAGCCTGGCGGCGAGCTTTGGCCATCTCAGCGCGGGCTTTAGCCTGAAGCTGAATTTTAGTCTGAGTAGCTGCTTTAACTTTAACGCGGGAGCGAGTGCTTGACTCTACAGTACCCGATACAGCACCAGAGTCAGATCCTGATACTGTCCCCGTAACACCGCCAGTTGCTTTGCCCAGCAGCGAAGTCGCGTTGATTTCACCGCCGCCCACAATCCCAATCGCCAGCGTAGAGAAACCGGCATCAGCATTTTGGCTATCGCTCAGAGTCGCGTCATCAGCTGCCACAGCCTGCATTTCAGAGGCTAAATCAGCTCGTGAGCTGACAGCAGAAGCTGCTGATGCAGAGCTGGCGGAAGAAGCATTACCATTTACTGGAGCGTTAGGGTTATTGTTAACAGGTGTTGTCGGCGCAGCGCTGGCAGGCCTGCCAGAATTAGTCCCCACCACTGGTGCTGGATTATTGCTGGCGGTGTTGCCAGCAGGTGTTGTATTAGCAGCCTGGTTAGCAGCAGGGCCACAAGCGCTCAGCAGACTGCCTACTAGCATCACGCTCAAAGACAGCTGGATCAATTGATAAGACTTTTTCATATAACGGGCTCCCTTTTCAGTGGTCAATAGCTTATTTAAAATTCTGATTGATGGGCCTTGATGGCTCGATTTAGCCTGCCGGGTTAGATTTGTTTTTAAAACCTGCATCAACCCGACTTGCCAAATTGTCAACCAAAGAATTATAGCTCTGACTGAAAAACCCGCAAAGAGCCAGAATATTTTCTTACTGTAAAATCTTGATTAAATCCTCTGATTTTAGATCCAGAGCAGCAAATTAGCCCGTTTAAGCGTTTAAACGGGCTAATGATGATGAGTCTAACAACAAGCGCCAATTTTAAGATATTAGCGCGAAGAAAGAATCGTTTCGTCAGGAATCATGAGTTTCCAAAGTGTTTTTTCAGGGGTGCGTGAGCCTTCCATTAAAAACACCGAATCAATTTTGAGTCTGAGATCTGGACGTACATCCTGAGGAATTTGCTGGAGCAGCGTTTTTGCCTGGTTATCATCGCGGCGATAAGCTTGAGCGAGCGCTAAAAACAGAATATTTTCGCGATCTAAGGGGTCTTCCTGCATCACGCGCTGAAAGATTTTAACCGCCTCGCCGGCATCGTCATAGGCTAAATGTAAAACACCCAAACGTTTAAAGGCCACAAAATCACGCGGGTTTTTATCTGCTGCCAGGCGATAGTTTTTATGCGCCAGCTCTACAAAACCCTGTTTAAGGTAAACATCAGCCATACGGTGAAAACCGGCTCCAATTTCCTGCTCTGACCAGCTGGCGGCGTTAGCCTGAAACTCAAGCTGATAAAACACCAGTAAGTCTTCATACAGACGCTGGCGCTCATAAGTCTGAACGAGTTGCTGACGCAGCAGAGGCTGATTGGGCATCTGGTCATAAAGTTGTTCAAGCTGTTTACGATACACTAAGCGATCCTGATCGGGCTTGTTTGATTTACCCAGCCAGACTTCAATCTCACGCAGCATCCGTCGCGCGGTTTCAGTGTCTTTGTTTTCAAGTGCGGTTTTTAACAGCGGAATCTGCTGCTGAATCAGCATTCCGACTTTGTTGTTTTGAACCAGATAATCCACATTACGCTGCTGCAGCTCAGCCAATAGAGCAGGGCTGAGATTCTGAATCTGTAAAGCTAAATCCAGTGATTCACTCGCTTTAGCGGGGTCAAATTCACCTTGTAACAGCAACAGGCGGGCAGAAGTATCAGGTAAGGTGTTTTTATCGCGCAAACCCTCATTTAGGGCCAGACGAGCATTATCTAAATCCCCTAGGCCCTGATAAGTCAAAGCCAGGTAATACCAAAGTTCACCATTGGTCTGCTTCAGATATTCAACTGTCCGAAATTCGCTGCGCGCGCGCTGAAAATCTTTTTGGCTCAGGCGCAGACGACCACGCAGCAAATGAGTCTGGGCATCGCTGCGCTCTAAAGTATGGGCGGCGTTAAGGGTTACTTCAGCAAGTTCAGGCTGATTGAGCTGTAAATAAGCTTCTGACAAAGCCTGTAAAGCTTTAAGGTCTTCGGGCTGCAGGCGAGTATGCTGCTCAAGCACTTTTGCGGCATCCGCATAGCGGCCTTGTTTAAGCGCATCCAGTCCCAGCTGGAGCAGAGCGGCTTCCTGAGCAAAAACGGGAGCCGTGATCAAACCGGCTAAAAGGGGAGCAAGAACAAGAGCGTGGCGTAGCATAAAAAACGTCCGGAGATTTTGGTTGAGTTATCGTTAAGCCGGCAAACCCGGCAGCAGGGTCATTGTAGCGCGGGCGCCGCCCGGAAAGAAAGTAAGCCTGCATGTGGGTTTGCTAAACAATGTTTGTCTTAGCACTCTCAAACTAGCTCATATAGAAACAGGCCCCGGTGATTTACCGGAGCCTGTTCCAGACCAGATTTTTGTTACCCATAAAACTTTGCAGTTATCCCTGCTTCATGCGTGCCTTGCGGTTGCGACGGCGATCCATCATCAGGTCGACTTCGCGCGCGAGGTCCATCAGCTCTTGCTGACGGTTGCGACGCCAGTCGGTGTACTGCGTTTCTTTTTCTTCAATACGGTTCTGCATTTCTTTCAAAATATCTTCGTACATCGTGTCTTTCTGACCTCCTTTCTGAAATTCTGAGGGGTGGCTTAAGCGCTGCAGCCTTGGCTAGTTGCCTGCAGTTGAGACGTTAGTCTCTTTGCTTCAGTTCCCTGTCTCTGAATTTATTATAGCGCATTAACTGTAGCCCTGACGCTTACAAAAACCGTCTCAACACCAGATTTCACCTGGGCTCAAGGGGTCATCATTAAAAAGACCTAAAAATTTGTTAAGACAGGCATAAAAATTTTTAAGCTCTAGACAGCCAGAATCCATACGCGATTGCGGTGAATCTCTTGTGATAGCCTGAAGACGGCTTAAGCCTCTGACAGCTATAATGCCCTGCATAATCCTTAACCTTTGGCCAAAATCATCACGAGACCAAGCAGAATATGCCGAATAGCCAGAATATACTTCAAGAATCGATTTTTGTTCCTTTGACCATTCACGCTCAGCTGCATCTCCGCCATCTTCAGGGCAATCCGGAGGGGCCTGTGGCGTTTTTGATTCATGGTGCGATTGAAAACGGAAAGATCTTCTACAGCGATCGTGGTAAAGGCTTTGCCTGGTATCTGGCCCGTGCAGGTTGGGATGTCTATATCGCCGATTTAGGCGGCAGGGGCTTAAGCTCTCCCCCTATTCATGCTCAGACGCTAAGCGGTCAGACTGAAAGTATCTGTCAGGAGCTTCCTGCTCTTTTACAGGAAATTCATTTACGTCGTCCTGAGGCCCCCATCACCTGGGTCAGTCATTCCTGGGGAGGCGTCTTGCTGATGTCGCTATTAGCACGCTTATATACGGGTTCCAAACTCACAGATCAATACCCTGATGACGTAAGCCCAGGCGCCCTCTTGCCAGCTGCAATTGTCCAGTTTGGCGTTAAGCGCAGCGTACGTGCCCAAAACCGCGAAAAATGGATTAAGATCGATGGATTTTGGTTGCGGGCGGCCTTTGCCCTGATCAGGCGCTATGGTTATCT
>CAJYHH010001097.1 GCA_913773825.1 Candidatus Sericytochromatia bacterium
CCTAAATCAACAATCTGGCTTACGCTGTTCCAAATGCGCTCCATACAGCGTTCATAGACTTCCTGACTTTGGGGATCGTCCAGAATCAGGCGTGGGGTAATGTAGTCGGGCTGAGCGTCAAAGTGCAGACCTAACACCGGCCGAGAACCCGGCACCATACGATGGCGCTGATCTTGAGAGTCTGCAGCATGGCTTAACTTTTTGCGGAAGGTGTAGTGAGGATGATGCAGCACCCGTGTCAGTTTAGACAGGGTATTGTTATTCAGGGTCGTGGCCAGTACGCTATTGCGACCAGGGTTTAAAGCTAAATCCAGCGCTTCAGCATCGTTCATGCGTTCAGGGCTTAAGCCCAGCACTTCACGGACCGCTTCAGCCATCACCGATTCGCCGTGAAGCTTATAATCTGTCAGCTTCGAAACTTTGCCTTCTAATGACGTGTCAAAATGACGCAGGAAATCCCGACGGCCCGTGCCCGCTTCAACCCAGAAAGGGCTTTCAGGCATTTGCTCAAAGGCCATTGGGTCTTCCATGACTTTTTCAATTAAGGGGTCATGGGCGCGAACCGCTTCAATCATGGCGTTGACGACCAGACGGGTCTCAGCCGGGACATCTGCCTGAGAAGCCATATGATGATAACGCAGCAGGCTTAAGAGCGAAATGGTGTGGTAGAGATTGGCAAAATAGCCAATTGGCAGCACATAACGAGCCACTTCCTGGGCTTTTTTCTGAATCTCTTTATCGTATTTTTCGCTATTTTTGCGTCGAGCTGGAAAAATCCCGTAATAGTGACGAGCCGCCACTGGCGTCAGCAAAGCAGTTAGCTCTTCGTAGACAGCAAGCTGGTCATTGACGCAGGCCTGGTAAATCGCTTGCATCCGGGAGTCTTTAAAGTCTGGCTCAATGACGTTGCCGGGCTTCATATGCACATAGCGCTGGCTTTGCTGCTCGGAGTTATAAAAGGGTGAAGCGTGTAAAAACGACCATAAAAAATGCCGTGAAACATGGGTCATGGTGAACTGCACATGAGCATGCTGCAGAGTTGTGTGATGACCCGCTTCATAAGTGCTGGAAGCAATCCGGTCGCGCTGGGCCTGGCGCTGCAGCTGAACGTCTTCAGCTAAGCCATAACCGGTGACGTCATTGACTTCGATTACGCGCTGAGAATAACAGGTGCGAGCGGTGGCAACGGAGTTATTATAAGGCTCGCTAAAAACATTGACGAGTTTAATCTGAGGGGGGTGAGAGAGAAAAGAAAGCATGAAGGGCTCCTCTATTTGGGGGCTCATTATAACATGCGGGTCATGGCGGCTTGGCTGATTAGCAGGGTATTTGAGCAGGACAGGGCAATCCGCTCAAATACTGACGCCATCTCAGTCTGAGGCTTACAGATGCTAAAATACAAATATCTTTTTTGCGCTGAGGTCACCATGCCGCCTGAACCCCAAAACATCAACAAAAATGAATACAATCCGGTTGCAGGTTTACTGGCCCTGGCAGGGGCAGGGTTTACAGCCTGGTATTTAAACCGGATGTTTTGGGCAGCGCTTGCCAATGGCTACTCACCAGGCAAAATGGGCGCAACTTATCCGGCTGGCAGCCCTCAGTACATCGTGTTTGTGGGCGCCTGCGTGCTCGGCTTGGGCTTTGCTGCGATCATTGCCTGGATGGGCTTAAAATGGCTGGGCCTGAAATTTTCCAAATAAAAATCAAGCCTGCCTGAGTGAATTCAGGCAGGCTGAAAATAAAAGCTTTAGTCTAGATAGACCTTAGACTTTGGTCAGTTCGCGCTGAGCAGCACGTTTGATTGGTGTCAGATGACCCAGTTTGGGATGATGTTGAATCAGCCAGTCAACGGTGTCGTTAATCGTAGCCTGACCGTTGCGATTATAAAAATTGAGGTCCTGAGCCGCATAACGCGAACGGACATCCCAGAATTTATTCGCCATCTCAACCACAACCGGATCCGGCAGCGGACTTTCATGCATACCGGGAATAATTTTAGCTAAAGCCACGCCCGTATGCGCCAAAGTTAAAGCCAGTGGATAGGGTAAAAACATGCTGGGCGGCTTCACGCCTGAAGCTTGCTCAACCATCCGGAAAAAATTGCCAATTGAACAAGCCACGCCACTTAAGTGATACAGCGGTTGCGGAGACTCAATCCGCATGGCTTGTGCCATGGCAGCAGCTGCATCGCGGATATCGACAAAGTGCATGCCGCCCTGAATTAAAAAGGGAAGCTTGCCGCGCAGCACGCGGATAATATGTCCGGTTGAACGGAAACGATGATCACCTGGGCCCAGCATCACGGGTGGCCGGATAATCACCAGCTCAACGCCTAGTTTATTGGCCAGTTTGCGGGCAGCCCGCTCAGCCTGCAGCTTAGAGTCGTAATAGGGCCATTTTTTGACTTCTTTTTCACGCAGCGACGAATGTTCATCTGCCCATTGCTGGCGGGAGTCAAACACGCCGACCGTGCCAGAGGTTGAGACATAGACCATCCGGCAGTTTTTAGCGGCTGCCAGTCTGACCATATCAAGGGTGCCATCAATATTGGTCTGATAAACATCTGCGCTATTGGCGCGGCTATGGCGCACTAAAGCCGCCACATGAAAGATCCCGTCAATCTGGCCCATTTCAGCTTGTTTAGCCGGGACATTGGCATCAGATAAAATGCCCGTCATCACTTCAGCTACAGCACCAGCAGGCAGCTCTTTAACCCAGTCCTGGGTGTCCCAGGCCAGACGGTTACGCACCATCGGCAAGGGCGACATATCGGGGCGCTGCTGAATCAGATGTTCAATTAAGTGCCGACCTAAAAAGCCAGTCGCACCGGTAATTAAATAACGTTTAGCGCTCATGCGCGTTCTGCCTCCTGGGCCATCAAGCCCGCTGCATCTTGAGTCTGGCCCCAGCGGGGACCACGACGATAACCTTTGCCCTCAGCAACCAGTAAGCCTTCAGCACACAGGGCTGCCAAGGCTTCTTCGACATAGGGCATAAAGCTTGAGGGATGCTGGCGCACAAGCGCTTTAACATCACTTTGAACAAGCGCATCGGCGTCCTGGCTTACCAGTTTGTGCAAACGATCGTATTCCTGCATCATCGGCTCAAACACAGCTCGCAGTAAGGCAATCAGACGAGGATCATGGTCTACAACTGCCTGACGAGGCTCAATAAAGCGGTTTTCGCGCACATGGTATTCCAGCATCGGGTTCCCAGGCATTAAAGCCAGCAGATCGGCATAAAAATGATGCATCCACTGATACTTAAAGGTCTGAGCGGTGACGGGATCCACGCTTGACTGCTTTAAGGGGCTTTCGATTACGCGGCCACCACGGGCGGTAATGGCGTCAGCCAGCCATTTTGCGTCAATCTCAGGATGCTGAGCGCTAAAAATGCGCAGATGAAAGTCTGAAACAGTTGTCTCAGACTGCAGCTCACGCATCACCGCATTGCCAACTGCGTGAACATCACTTTGCAGATCTAAGCGCACAGGTGCGCCGCAGGCAATATGTACACGGCCCAGATGGACTTTGCCAGCCATCATCCGGCCCGTCCAGCGCAGCAGTGAACTTAACTTCATGGCAGAGCTGCCTTCGGCTTTAAGCTCGCGTAAAAAGGCCCGCTCTTCGGGGACTAAATCATAGCTAAATGAAATCGGCAAAATGGTGCTGGGAATTTCAGTGCCCTGCAGAGCGCGCAGTAAGCCCCGGCGGGGCTTTAAAAACTGGCGAGCGCGGCTGCGGGTGCCTTCAATAAAAAATTCCAGCGTCTGATTTTGGTCAACTAAACGCTGAATTTTATGGGTCAACTCAGGGTCCGCTTTGCCTTGGCCGCGGCGAATATAAAACGCATGGGTCTGTTGAAAAAACCAGCCCAAAAACGGGATTTTAGCAAAGTCGTTGGCTGCTGCAATCTGTGGAATCGGCACATGCAGCTCAGGATGAGCAAAGAACAGATATGAGCAGAGCAAAAAGTCCATATAGCTGCGATGATTGGGCACCACTAACAGCAAGCTGCCGGGTGCAACCTCCTGCATGGCGCGCTCAAAGCTTAAGCGATCAAAGCTGATGCGCTCGGTGCATTGACGCAGCCCTTTACGCACAATGTAAGCCGCTGTACGAATCGCCCAATTGCCTTCAGGCTGATCAGCTGCCCAGCGACGGTCGGCTTTAGGATAACGATGACGTTTACCGGCTAATGCCGTCTGTAAAGGGTCACCCTGCATCGTGTTTTCATAGACGCCGCGGCAGACAATTTCGGTGTATTGTTTAGAATCAAAGCCCGGAATATCAATCGGAGCTTTAGAAATAAAGTTAAACGAGTTATGGGTAAAGTACGGAAAAGCCCGATTTAAATATTCAATTTTAGTCAGCAGCTTTTGCGACTGGTATTTGAGCTTGCTCTGGCCGGTGATGCCAAACCAAGTGCTGGCTAGTTTAGTCGGCAGCTGATGCTGAATAAAATGCTCAAGATGAATCGGTTTACCGTTGCCGACTTTGCTCATCTGGGCCCAGTTACGCACCGGATTGCGCTGGAAGTAGCTTTCAATCCCGTTAAGGCAGGATTCAATCCGGCCACCGCGGTCCAGACCAGTCGTAATATGCCGGACTAAAGGTAACTCCCCAGCATCAGCTGGCCAAAAAGCCGTGCCGACAATTCGGGTTGAAACATAGTCACAGGGCACAATGTCGAGAATCGCGTTTTCGTCAGCTGAGACACATTTTAATAAACCCGCGCCAATTAACGAAACAAAGCCCGCAAAAGCCGCCAGCGAGTCAATCCAGCCCGGGAACGGAAACTGATAG
>CAJYHH010001098.1 GCA_913773825.1 Candidatus Sericytochromatia bacterium
CCCGCTGATTATTCGTGCTAAAGCCGCTGATGGCAGTCCGGCCCGCAGCAATATTCTGCTGGATCAAGGCACGGCCCAGAAGATTCTTGAAGCCAATAA
The DNA here is from genome assembly GCA_913773825.1 of Candidatus Sericytochromatia bacterium. Classification (GTDB taxonomy): domain Bacteria; phylum Cyanobacteriota; class Sericytochromatia; order UBA7694; family UBA7694; genus CAJYHH01. The sequence goes on from CAJYHH010001098.1 coordinate 100, forward strand.
AGGGGCGAATTTTTTGGAAAACTTGAAAGTAACGTTGGTGATATAGGCGCTTCGCGCCGTTATGGGTGGTGGGTTATGAGTTGTGAGTTTTTGGGGAATGGGGATAAAGACAGGAAAAGGCAGAACCCTAAACCTACGGCGGAGCCATAACAAATAGCGCTATCGGCGCGCTAAACAAAGCTGAGCAGCAGCTCACAACCCTTCTCCCTCCACCATCCCCTCAACCTCTTGCTGGGCTATCGGTTACAATAAGGCTTAGATTGGCGGCTGGGCCATCCTAAGTTGTGGTGAGGTGAGAACGTCCTTTATGCCTAATTTGCGATATTTTTTGGCTGCCCTTGCGGTGGTCTTGATTGGCACTGGCTATACGCTGCAGGGGGCTTTACGTCCAGATCAGACGAGCTCTGAAACATCTACTGAACTTGTTTCTGGACCATTGACGGGTCAGGCCAGTGAAAAAGCAACTGTCAAAATAGCGGCTAATGCTGCTCCGGGTAGTGTGGCTCAAAAACCGCTTTATCAGATGAGTCCGGGTGATATTGATGCCTGGCTGCCGCAGATTCCGGGGCAGTTGCTGACTGAGCGTATGGATGCTGTTTCGGCTAAAGCGCTGGATACCCCTTATTTTCTTGGGCCTTTAGGTGAAGGGCCAACCGCAGCTTTTGATAAAAAGCCCATGATTGATTTATCACGGGTAGACTGCGTTACGTTTTGTGAGCAGACTTTGGCGCTGTCACTGGCGCGAAGCTATGATCAGGCTTATGAGATTCTGCAAAAAATTCGCTACAAAGGCGGTCAAAAAGCCTCTGAGCGTCTGATGGAAACCCGTAATCATTATTTTATGGCGGACTGGGTACCCAATAATCGCTGGTTAGTCAGTGATGTCACCGCTTTGATGCCGGGGCACCAGTCGCTGACGCGCACGATTAGCCATAAACAGATGTTTGCTTCGCAGAACTTTAAAGGGATTAAAGTGCGTGAACCTGATCGCACAATGACAATTCAATATGTGCCTGATGCTAAGCTGGCAGCCTTAGAAGCGCATTTTAAGCCTGGGGATATTGGTGTCTTGATTCAGAATCACCCCGGCATCTTTGCTGCCCATACAGGCATGATGTTTAAGCGTGATGGCAAATGGGTGTTCCGCAATGCGACTTCCATTGGTCCCAAAAAAGTGGTCGATACACCCTGGGCGGAGCTGGTTGCTTCACTGCAAAAAAGTGAGCGTTTGATTGGAATGTCATTTGTGAGGCCACGTCAACCATGAAAAAGCGAAGCGTGAACCCCTTTTGTTTATCCGTTAAGAGGTCAGTTAAAAGCCTGAGTCTGGCTGTCTTGAGCCTGGGTGTGATGGTCAGCGCTGCACCCGTTTTAGCTCAAGAGGTTTTACCCCAGGATCTGACTCGCGAAGCGGATCAGGCGCTGGCTAAAAAAGATACAGGCAGCGCTAAAAATCTGTTTACTCAGGCTTTAGGCCGCTATGCTAATCATCCTTTGCGGCCCTATTGGGTTTATCAGTTAGCCAAACTCAATCATCCGGTGACGCTCCAAAATGGTGATCCGCTGCTGCCGCATTATCACTGGTGGCGGGCGATCAATCAGCCTAAAAATGTCTGTAGCGATGGCTTTGCGCAATATGGTCGTTTAAGCCCGCTTAGTGAAGTCCTGCCTTCGGTTCCAGAATCAACTGAGATTCAGGATCGCCTGCACTGTGTCGAAAAACTGCCTGAGCGTGAGCGCGTGGCGGTAGCGCGCGTGCTGGATCAGCATCGTTATTTCTGGCTTATGCCGCGCCTGCTTAAAACGGTTAGTAGCCCTGATGGCTTATGGCTGCAGGCTGAAAGCCGTTTACTCAACCGCGACTATCGCGGTGCTTTAGCGAGTTATCAGACGTTGCTCAAGCAGCAAACTGCTGATGGCAATCTCAAAAAGCGGGCTTTGATTCAGGCGGGTGTGGCTGAGCGTCGTCTGCGCAATCCCCGTGGGGCCGAAAAAATCTGGGCCTCTATATCTACCCAGGATTCTGAGTTTTATCCTGAAGTGCTCTGGCAGCGCGCCCAGATGGCTTATGGATCAGAGAGCCCCGTCACCGGGAATAAGCTGCTGCAGGATTTAATTAAACGTTTTCCTTCACACGCCCGTGCGCCTGAAGCACTTGAAAACCTGCTGCGTCAGGCCATAGAAGCCCAGTCCCCCGCCACGATTCAGACTTTAGGCCGCCAGATTGTGGCAGGCTGGCCTGAACATGAAGTGGCGAACACGGCCCGCTATTGGCTGGCGCGCACGCTTGAAAAACAGGGTAAGCGCACCGAAGCCCTGCAGTTGTTTGAACATCAGGCGGTAACAGGCCCGATTAATAATTATTACACCCAGCTGGCTAAATGCCGGGTTGCCAATGTGGACTGCTTTACGCCCCGTTATGTGGCTTTAACAGCCAGGGAACCCCAGCTGGACTTTATGCGCCAACTGCCCTTTTTACAGGAGCTGATTGAAAATCGCCAAAGCGGAATTGTTGAAGTGATTGCGCCTTTTGTGAGCTTGTCGGCTTTAGAACGCGATTTGCTTAAGTCCTGGGCCTTGCGCCATAACGGCCATTATTTCCGCTCCATCCGCACGATCTGGACCCAGCCCACCCGTGATACTGAAATGCTCAGGCTGATGTATCCGATGCATTTTGATGCTTTGCAAAAAGAAAATGCCAAACGCTTTAATCTGCCTCAGTCTTTGATTGCGGGCCTGACCTGGCAAGAGAGCATGTACAAAGCAGATATTAAGTCCCCGGCCGGGGCCACAGGCCTGATGCAGCTAATGCCCGCCACAGCGCGCGGCATTGCGGGCAAAGCGGGCGTTTCGGGCTTTAACGTCAATCAGCTCACAGACCCTAAAGTGAATATTCGCTTGGGCAGTTATTATTTGCGTGAGCAGCTCAATACCTGGCAAGGGAATCTGATGCCGGTGATTGCTGCTTATAACGCTGGCCCAGGGGCTGCCAGTCGCTGGCTCAAAAGCTTTGGCCATCTTGATAAAGACGCTTTTGTCGAGCGGATTCCCTATGAGGAAACCCGTCGCTACGTCAAAATGGTGACAACTCATATGCGTGTCTACGAAACCGTTTACGGGGATTAGCGCTTTATTTGCCCTTTAAAGGAAAAAGCCCTCTGATTTCAGAGGGCTGTGCGGTTAAAAGATATCAGTGATCAGGGGCGGCCAGATTATTAGAAGAGGTCTGGCCGCTTTGCTGATTTTTTGTTTAGTTCAGATTTAGTTCAGAGCCGGCAGCTTAACGCCCACTGCGACGCTGCGAGTCAGGGCATAAGACAGCTGGTAAAAGGAATAGCCGCCTTCGTGGATAGGCTGCTGACGGGCGATTTTTTCCTGGCTGATGACGCCGTTGGCTTCGGTGTAGCTGCGCTGATAAGCGGCAATTTCGCCATGGTCGAGCTGGCCGTCGAGATTCTGGTCAAAGAAGCGGATCACGTCGCGGATTTCGCCATGCGTGGCAACGCCATCTTTGTTGCGGTCAGCGGCGTTAAAAAGACGCTCGTGTGAAACCCAGGAGAGGGTGACCGTGTCACTGTCGAGTCCAGGCTGGACTTTGCGGGCCAGGCGTTCGCCTTCGTAGTGGGCGCCGCGCTGATTTTGAATCCGACCATCACGATTGTGGTCGTAATATTGAAAGACCATATTGGTCAGGGTATCTACTGTCATTATCATAAAGGGACCTCGGGTACCGCTGCTTGGCGGGACCAAACTCAAGCTTATTTCTAAGCTGCTTTAGCTTAACTTTAACTTAACTCTATCTTCATTATTATTTTCTGTCAATACCCTAAAGGTAATATGAGATAACTTTTAAGCTAACGTATACCCCTGTCTAGGAAGATAAGGATAAATTTTCTTTAAAAAAGGACTTAGGACTAATGGACGTAGAACGAGAGGACTTGGGAGGGAGCAAAAGATGAGAATGAGATAACAACCCTTGCCTATGATCCTAAGTACCTCGACCGAAATGCTGAGATGTGTCTGTCTATCGATTTGCCACACAACAAGGCGTGTCTTTGTCTTAAATCCTAAGTCCTTAAGCGAGTTGGCGAGCGGTCCTTCGTCCATTTGTCCATTCGTCCTCCCCGCCCTCTTCTGCTATAATAGAGGCCCATGAAAGCCCTTTCCTCTCTTCTGGTCCTGGCGGTTTGCCTCGGTATGAGTGTTGGTCTAAGTGCCTGTGCGCCAGCGTCTTCGCGGCGGGTTTCGCTAACCCTCTGGCTGGATACCAATGACCGTGAGATGCGCTTTTTTAAACGTCTGGCCCACCAGATTGAAGATGAATACCCCCGGCTGCGCCTGAAGCTGCGCTTTGTCTCGTTTAATGACCTCAAGCCCCGTTTTCAGGGCCAGGTGGGTGAGACCCGTGAGCCGGATATTCTCTATATGATGAATGACTGGGTGGGTGAACTGGTTGAGCAAAATCTGCTGCGGCCGCTGACCGAAGCCCCTGAAGGGGTGATGTCCCAGGCGATTCAGGGCATGACTTACCAGAATAAACTCTATGGCGCGCCGTTTGTGCTGCAGACTCTGGGCCTGATTTATAACCGTGAACTGGTGACAACGCCCCCTGAAAATACAGCTGAACTGGTGGCCCTAAACCAAAAAAAGCATCCCAAAGATCAGTACACTTTGCTCTATGACCAGCGCAATTTTTATTATCATGCACCCTGGTTTCATGCCTGTGGGGGGCATGTTTTTGATGCTCGCGGCCGATTAGATATTACGCCTGAGCCTTTAGTTCAGTCTTTAAGCTGGGCGCGCTCGCTCCAAAATGAAGGCATTGTGCCAAATGGTTCAAGTTATTCCGTGATGGTCAATCTATTTAGCGCCGGACAGTCAGCCCTGATGGCTTCAGGGCCCTGGAGTCTTGGCATGCTAGAAGACAATCAGCTCAATTATGGCGTGGCGCCTTTACCTAAAAATCAGTGTGAAGGCACCCCACGGCCCTTTATTGGCGTTAAAGGCTTTGGCTTAAATCGCATGAGTGAACATCCCGCAGAAGCTGAACAGGTCATCGCCTATATGACCCGCCGCGCGGTGCAGGAACAAGTCTTGTCACAGCTGGATAATTTACCGGTGCGCAGCGATGTCTATACCCAACAGCTCAAACCCGCGCAAAAAGCCTTTTATGAACAGCTGCGCCATGGGGTGCCGATGCCCAATCATCCGCTGATGAAATATGTCTGGCAGGAGATGAACTGGCTTTTAGGTCAGGTCTTTGACGGCCAGCCGATTCGTCCGCGCCTAGAAGAGGCTTTAGACAGACTGCAGCGTCAAGCGAGGGATCATGAAGCTGCCTAGCTGGCTGAGTCGCTATCATCTGCGCTCCATTCGCTTTAGACTGCCAGCGCTCTTTTTGCTTGTGGCTTTAGTCCCAGCAGTAATTATGCTGGTCTGGCTGTCGACCCTGCTAAATAACCGCATGGAGCAGATGCTGCTGGCGCGCGTGAGTGACGCTACGGTGACGGCAGATAATGTCTTTCATCAGTACAGCGAAGATCTGCTGCTCAAGGCCCGCTTAATTTCTGCTTCGCGTCAGCTGAGCGAACAGCTTTTGCAAAAAGATAAAATTGCGCTGATTAACCAGCTCAGTAATTTACATCAGGATTTAAACCTGAGTGTCTATGACGCGGGGGTCGAAATCTTTGACCAGAGTGGACGCTTAGCGGCCAGTGAGCCCAAACGCACCACGCAGCAAGTGCCGGACACGATGATTTATACGGTCCTGAAGCGCGGTGAATATAAAATCTCGACCTTTTTTCAGCAGGAGCAGCTGATTGTCAGTGCCGCTTTGCCTTTGTTTCATTCAGGCCAGGCCACACCCGTTGGGGTTGTGGCATTGTCTTATCAGGTCTCGCATAAATTAGCGGATGAAATCAGCAAAATTGCCGGGGCTGAAGTGCTGTTTTATACCAACGATCTGGGCCGTCAGCCGCGTGTTTTGGCCACTACTTTAGACGAAACCAGCAGCAGTGAACTGGTTGATAAATACGTCAACAATACTTTAAAGCTGCGCGATGCCCCTGATTATCTTTTGGCTGCCAATAAAAGCAGTGCCCGCAATGGGGATTATTATCTGGCCACTGCGATTGAAACTCGCGATATGCTGGGTGTGGTTCACTCCCTGCAAAATATCTTTTTGATCGTAATGGCGGCAGCGGGTGTGATTGGCTTGATTATGGCCTTTGGCCTGTCGCGCAGTCTGATTCGCAAAATTATTTATCTGGTTCATGCCGCCCGCAAAGTGGAGCACGGTGAACTTGATACGCCGATTCTGCTGGAGAGCGCTGATGAGTTGGGCAGTCTGGCCCAGACGCTGGACTCGATGCGTGAAGAAATCCGTTCAACTCTCAAACAAAAAGAGCTGGTAATCGACAAACTGATTCTGCGCGATCGGATTAATCAGGCGATTGTTCAAGCCTCTGGGACCCAGCTGCTTAAAGAAGTCCTGATGATTATTCTTGAAGCTGTTGGCGCACAAAAAGGCTCAATTATGATGCTGGATGATAAGCGCCGTAATTTAGTCCTAAAAGTCGTTTATGATCCCCATCAGGGCCAGGAAGCAGTCGATGTTTTAGAGCATGTAACCTTTGCAATTGGCGAAGGGATTGCCGGTCAGGTGGCAGCGACAGGTGAGTCGATTATCTGTAACGATACCCGCAATGACAAACGTTTTAAGACGTATCGCTTTCAGGAAATGGACCGCCGGATTAACAGTCTGGCCTGTATTGCGCTTAAAGTTGACGATGTAGTTTTAGGCGTGATCAGCTTGGATAATAAGCCCGGTGGCTTTGCTGAAGAAGACAAAGACTTTGTACAGGAAC
>CAJYHH010001099.1 GCA_913773825.1 Candidatus Sericytochromatia bacterium
AAACACGATAAGCAAAAAAAATAATTCCGATTAGGAATTTAGCGCCGATGGCTTAAGTTTGATTAAGCCTCGGCGCTTTTTACGTGCTGATAAAAAGGGCTTGTTGCCAGTATTTTTCTGAATATAACTAGCTCAGAGACTGTTTTTATACAAGCTTGATGCCAACTTTGCAAAAAAGCCATAAAAACATTTGGAACCTTTGCGCCATGATCTGCGTCACACTATATATACAACGCAAGACAGGCTCGAAAGAAATGGTCAGTTCAACGGTGAAAGAGCAGCAGGAAACGCTGATTCTCCGCTGCCAAAGCGGCGACAGACAAGCGTTTATGGAATTGGTTCAGACCCATCAAAACATGGTCTTTGCCATCCTGTATCGCCTGCTTAAGGATCGCGAAGAAGTTGAGGATCTTGCCCAGGAAGTCTGGGTCAAGGTTTATCAGTCGATTCGCAAACTTAAGTCTCCTGGAGCATTTCGCTCCTGGCTGCATCGCATCGCCCTTAACGCATTTCGCGACCGGATGCGCCAAAAAGGTAATCAGATTGCCTTTTCGCTGGATGATTCTTTCCAGATGGATAACGGCGACAGCATCCAGCTTGAGCTTGAGGCTCCTGGCTTATTGCCAGAAGAAGAACTGCTCCAGGGCGAATGGCAAGAGCATCTTGAAGCCGCCATCATGGAGCTGTCGCCCTCACATCGCGCGGTGATCGTCATGCGCGAAATTCAGGGTATGTCTTATGAAGAAATCGCCTACGCCATGGATATTTCTTTGGGCACGGTTAAATCCCGGATTGCCCGAGCCCGCGAAAAACTGATTGTCAGATTGTCTGTTTATATGAAAGGAAAGGAGGAAGGCAAAAAATGAGCGACGCACTTGACCCGACTCGTAAAGAAACGCTTTCTTCCCATCTTGATCACGAAACCGAGACGCCTAACGCCGAAGCGCTTATGCAGGACAACTTCGCTGCCCAGCTTCATTATCGTAATCTCGAAACCGTCAGCCGCGCCACTCAGCAGGCTGGAGCGTCTATCCCGGCCATGCCAGACTTTCTGAGCCGCGTAATGGGCTCAATTGAAGACATCGAACAAGAAGATCCCACCGAAGACTTTGAAGTGCTCTCCGCCTGGAGCGACGGTGAATGGGATTTTGCCCCTGACGAAATCACACTTCAGGCCGAAATGACCCGCCACCAGATTCAGACTCTGGGTTCGGCCCTGCGTGCTCTGCCCGCTCAGACTGCACCAGCTGATTTTATGAGCCGCGTGATGAACGCTGTGGCCCAAACTGAAACCCCAGAACTCGAAACCCTTTCTGCTCTTTATGATGCTGAAAACACGTTTAGCGATGTTCGTTACCTAAGCGACGCTGAACTCTCCGCTGACAGCCAGCAGACTGTTCAAAGCTTCCGCACCCTCTCATCAGCGCTTAAGCGTCTGAGCACGCCAGCTGCTTCTGCTGATTTTACTCAGCGTGTCCTGGCTGCTCTGCCAGAAGCCGTTCTTAACTTCGACAATCTTTCAGCTCATCATGACTGTGAAGACAATTTTGAAGTTGAAAGCGCTCAGCCTCTGCTGTCTAGTTTTAGCGTTCTGTCTGCCGCCATGCAGGCTTTACCCAGCCCTCAAGATCCGGCTGATTTTGCGGCCCGCGTTATGCAGGCTGTTGATGCCGCTGAATTTGAAACTGTCTCTGCTCACTTTGATGCAGAAGCTGAATTTAGCGCTGAAGAGCTAAGCGCTGTTCAAACCCGTCAGCTTCAGCAGGTTCAGACCCTGTCTGCTGGTCTGGCCGCTCTGCCTGTTATTCAGGCCCCAGCTGACTTTGCCCAACGGGTCGTCAGCGCGATTGAAGCTGACTTTGCTCAAGTCTCAGCTCATTTTGACAAAGAAGAAACTCTGACACTCTCTGAAGTTCAGCAGGCTCAGTTAAGCCAGCTTGAAGCCCTTTCACAAGGGATCGCAGCTCTGCCAGCGATCACAGCTCCGGCAGGTTTTGCCGAAGCCGTGATGCAGCGGATTGACGCTCTGCCGAGCTTTGAAGATCTTTCAGAAGCTTATGACGGAGAGTCTAAACTGGACCTGAATCAGGAACAGCTTCAGCCTCTGCGCGCGCTCTCGCGTGCCATGGCGGCCCTGCCTGTCCACCAGGCACCCGCTGACTTTGTGGCAAAGGTGATGCTCGCCACCGAGCAAAAACCGCAAAAAGCCCGTCTGTTTGCCCTGCCGAATCTGTTCCAGACTCGTCTGGGTCAGGTCGCGGCTGGATTTGCCATGTTTGGTATGTTGGTGATGGCTAATCAGATCCTGAATAGAACTGAAGCACCCGGTATCACTGCAGCAGTGCCTGTTGTTCAAGTCGAAAACGCTCCGGAAGATATGCTGTTTAGCAATCCCGAAGTTTCGACTGTTATGGATAACACAATGGAACTGGAAAATTCAACTGAAAACGATTATAATTCTTGGATAGGAGGGTAGGTTAGAGGTATGACAAACAAGCATATGTCCCGACTCGCGCTTAGCGCACTTTTTGTTCTGGGAGCAGCGTATACGTCCCCAGTTTTTGCTCAGACACAGCCTCAACAGCCTGCTGCAGCTCCTGCCGGTGCCATCGACTTCACCAAACTAAATCTCACTCCCGACCAGACAAAGAAGCTCAACCTGATGCGTCTGGAATTTAACAAAAAAGCGATCAAGCTTAAAGCTGACATTCAGCTCAAGCAGATCGAAATCCAGAAAGAGCTCATGAAGCCCGCAGCTAATCCCAGCCTGGTCCGCAAACTGATGCAGGACAAGCTGGCTCTGGAATCCCAACTCCAGAAAGCTTCACTGGAAAACTTCCTGGCTTTCAAAAAGATGTTGACCGCTGAGCAACTTGCTTTGCTGCCCCAGGCAATCACCATCAAATAAAGCTTGTTCGCAAGCTTTAAGCTGCCAGAAAATCAGTCAAAATTTATTCTACGAAACCGAACCTAATCAGGTTCGGTTTCGTCTATTAAACAAGACATCTCCCAAGCGCTGAGTGAAAGAGATTGAGTAGATAAAGGTAGACACAAATGAAAAAAGCACTGGTTTATACATTCTGTTTTGTAGGTCTGACACTGGCTGCCGCACTCCCAGCTGTAGCAACTGAAATCCCGGTTGGCTTAAGTGCCGCTGCAACAGCCAAACCGATCGACTGGACCAAAGTCTACGCCAATCTTAATCTCAGCACTGAGCAGGCTGAGCGCATCAATCAAATCCGCGATCTTTTTGACAAACAGGCTAAATTCCTCAAAGACCAGATTAAAGCCAAACAGGGTCAGATTCAAGGCCAGCTCAATGCCGGCGCCCCCAGCACATCCCGCCTAACAACCCTGATGAACGAAAAGCTCGCCTTAGAAAGCCAACTCCAAAAAGCAGCTCTCGACAGCTTTTTAGCGATTCAAAAAGTGCTGACTCCCCAACAGCTCGCCCAGCTGCGCGATCAGCTTAAAAAGAACAACATGCCCCAAAGCGGTGTTGTTCGCTAAACATTCAAGTCATTCATTAACCCGCCTTTGTCAATCATGGCAGAGGCGGGTTTTGTTTAAGCATCTCACAGTCTTAAAACCGATAACCCAAAACTCACCACCCACCACGGCCGGGCAAAGCCCTGCCTCTGCTATACTTGCCGTATATCGCCTCATGATAAGGAGAGTGACTTATATGGCTGGACTCAGAGATATTCTGCGCCGCGCCTTTGGGGGCCGTGCCCCTGAAGAAGCCTTAACTGACTTCAAAGAGCGCCTGCATGCACAAATCAACGATTTTAAAGACAGCCCTGAATCCCGTGCTCAGCTGCAGCGCATGTTGCAGTCTGTACTGGCACCCTTAAGCCAGTTTAACGCTTTTGTGGTGCGCCCTACTTTAGCTGACAACGAAAAAATGCGGGCCATGGCCCAGCGCTATGGGGTCAACAAAGTTGAGCTTAAGCGCGTGCTCAAAACCGCTCTGGAGCTTGAAGAAAAACTCAGAAACTACTTTAACAACAATGATGAAGTGGATCAATTAGTGGTCACTCTGCGTAAAGTCGTCAATGTGCTGGACGAAGATATCGTCACGGGTTTTGTGGATGCCTTTGACTATAATATCGACCTGGGTAAAATCGAAAAAGCCTACCTGGAATACCAGGACAAAATGCAAAAGGCCATGAATACTCAAGGTCTGAACCGTGATTTAAACAATATGATTGGCACGGTAATGGGCAATCTTAAAAATGCCTTTAACAGCAATCAGATTCGCCCCAAAGGCAAAGCATCTGATCGCCAGGCTGATGTGCGGATGATGGATCCTGAACTGCAAAACCTTTATAACCGCTATCGCGACGAAGGTTTTGAACATGACGAAGCGATGCGCGTCGTCGAAGAAAAACAAGATCTCGATCAACTTCCGCATCAGTTTAAAGAAGCTTATCGCACCCTGCGACGCGAAGGCCGCTCTCACAAAGCCGCTTTAGAATATGCACAGGGACTGGCAGCAAAAGCCAAAGCGGAAGAAGCCACACAAGCAGCTGAAAACGCTGACGCACCTCAAGACAAACCTGAAGAGAATCAAAATTAGCTCTTAACGGCCCAGAGACTTTAAAAATCTATCTCTGGGTCGATTTAAAGTTTCAGCCCGTGGAGAACAGTCATGTATCATTTTCCCGAGGGCTTTAGCACACAAGCCTGCCGTAACGATCTGGATGCGGACTCAGCCTCAATTTTACTGCGAGCCGTCAGCGAAACCTTTAGCAATCGGGAAGCCTATATTGTACCGGCTTATTATCTGTTTATTCCGCTTAAAGGCCAGAAAATCTTTTACGAAGCTGGCGCTGAACAAACAGTCGAAGCAGGCCAGCTGCTGCTGATTCGCAAAGGGGCCTGTGTGACCTGCGATGTCTCACGTCTGGATGATGGCAGCTTTGAAGCTGTGATGTTTTTAATGGATGAGGCATTTATCGAAAGTGTGCTTAAAAAGTACACGATTAGCGTCCCTGAAAACCTGACAGAGCGCAATCTTTGCCATTTACAGCTGTCACCCTTTTTTAAAAGCTGTATTGAGTCGCTGCTGCC
>CAJYHH010001100.1 GCA_913773825.1 Candidatus Sericytochromatia bacterium
ATAGTGGCCGTCCCTTTAAACTGACCCTGACGCTTGAAACCAAAAATATGGGTCGGGTCAGTGTGGATTTAGCTGCACTTAAAGATGATATGGCCTTAGATTTAAAAGTCCAGACTCGCCGGATTAAGCTCTTTGTTGATGAACAGCTTCAGGATCTGAAAACTCGCGTGGAGCGTGAAGGAGACTATAAGCTTTCGCATTTGGGTTGCCAGGTTGTGCCTGAGTTAGAGAGCCGTCAGTCCATGTTATTACCAGCCAAACGCAATATCCGCAGTTTACGTCGCGTCGAAGGAGTGGTCTAAATGGATACGGTTCTACTGCGTCATCAGTCTGAACATCTTGAGTCTTTGCCCGTTGGCACGGTTTATTGTGTGGGGCTGAATTACGCTGATCATGCTGCCGAAATGAAAAGTACCCGCCCTGAAGAACCGCTGATTTTTATTAAGCCCGCTTCTTCTTTGGTCACCGGTAATCAGTCTGTGACTTATCCAGCCATTACAAACGAACTGCATCATGAAGTGGAGTTAGTGGTCTGTCTAAATCGCGGTGGGCGCAATTTGACTTTAGGCGAGGCGGAAAATGCCGTACTGGCTTATGGTCTGGGTTTAGATCTGACGCTACGCGATCGCCAGGCAGAAGCCAAGGCCAAAGGCCGTCCCTGGTCAGTTGCTAAGGGCTTTGCTCAGTCAGCACCTGTTTCGACGCTTCAGCTTGCGCCAGAAGGTAAATTGCCTCAAAGCCTGGATTTTAAATTACTTGTCAATGGTGAGCCGCGTCAGCAGGGCAATACGGATCAGATGTTGTTTTCAGTCCCAGAGCTGATTGTCTATCTTTCAACGGTGTTTGAGCTGCGTCGTGGTGACTTGATTTATACCGGTACACCCGCTGGGGTGAGCGCCTTACAGCGAGGCGATATGGCTGAAGCCTGGCTGGGTGAGCAGACGCTGCTTTGCTGCGAAATAATCTGATAAATTATTGTTATTGTGAAAAGACTTTTGTGAATAAAATCGGGGCACTCTTTTAGAAGATTGTGCCCCGATTAAGATTGATGTGGAGAATTATTTTATTTCTTTCACCATGGCGTCGTGAATCCCAAATGAGAAAATATAGGGTTTTTTAACGCCTTCAATTTCTAACGTGAACAAAGCCTTAAAAAGGTTCATCCCTTTGACTTTGTTTACGTGCTCTACAATTTTTGCATGGTTTGCTTCTGTTGCAACTTTATCGAGATCAAGGCCTGCTAAGATTGGAAGTTGTTCCCAACCACCATATCGACCACTTTCAAAATACGCATAGTCAGTGGGTGCGATTAAATCAGTAAGTTTGCCGCCTTTGATAATCAAGCTTGGAGGCATACTTGCTTCTCTATCAGTAAACTTAATACCAGAGTGAAAAACTTTATGAGATGCTCCATCAGCATCAATAAACAAGCTTTCATCCCAAATCAATTTAATTGTGTTGTTGGTTTTGTTTTTTAGTACAAAGTTCAAATCATGTTCGCCGAGTTCAAAATCAAAAGAGACAAGATCATCCTCATAATGGGAATTCATGTCCTTGTTTATATTTTGAGTAACAAGAGTGTTGTCTCTCTCTGCATCAGTCATTCCCATAATATAATCTGCTCGATATTTGAACATAGAGCAGCCACTTAATACTAAGCTTGCAACGATTAGTAAACCTGATAAAGATTTTTTCACGTAAAAATTATCTCCAAAGCGTTTTACTCATTTAAATAAAAATTTATATTAACGTCAAGGTAAGTTTACGTTTTTTTAGTGCTGGTAGTTTTTATAGGTTTCTTTTATTTTGGGGACTTAAACTTCCCGCTTCAGGAGCCATATTTAAAATAAAGACTTTTTTGTGTTGTTTCTAGAGAGCTGTTGGGAATATTCTTGAGTTTAATTCTGATCTTTACCCATCTGACAAAAAAATGTTGAAATCAGCTTGTACTGAATTCCCAAGGAGCATAAATCAAACTAACTTGTGGGTTCATCGAATGGATGTGAAAGAGTTGTTTGGGCACTCACGACGATGGGTCAAAACTTACGTTACCTTAGACTCAAATATGTCTTGGAGACTTTTAATTTTTTGAAGTGTTTTTCTTCTAAGATGGGTTAATGTATTTTAGAGTTTTCATTCAGGGCTAATATGGTTGAGCTGAATTTTAATTCTTGGATGAAGTTAAGTGATGACATGTGTTTTGCAGATGCTGTTTTAAAATACAAGAGGTATTCTACAATTCACAGCACATTACCAGTGTGCGGCCTGATGAAAAAGTATTCTAGCCCACAGCCCACAGCCCTAGTATAATTCCTTGCAGATTTCTCCTAAGGAGTAAGCTCTGATGTCTAGTCATGATGTCCCCGCTTGGCTGCAGCCTGATAGCACAAATATAAAAGACACCACGATTGTAGGTACACCGATTGAAAGCCGTGGTAAAACCCTGATCCCTTTGGCTTTGCCGGGTGATACAGGTTGGGCTTCGCGTTTACGTTTTTGGACTTCACCAGATGCCAAACCGATGGGTTTTTTGGTGGTGAGCGATAGCAAAACCAAATTTGTTAAAGTTCAGGATCGCCGCTGGCTCTTGCTGGGACTGATTTTGGGCGCCATTGCCTTGATGCTGGTGATTGCAGGTATTGGGCTAAAAGTCCAGAAATCCCGCCCCCGTAAACCGGCACTCTGGTAACAGGTAGGTTTTATTTCAGGCTTTTTTGCTTAAAATCCGAGTCAGCCGGGTTGAAATCTGGCTTCTTTGGGTAGAATAGTAAAAGTAGCGTTTTTTGTCGCTTTGGCATATTTTTTAGACGGCTCAATTTTAATTCGATAAGGCGGGTGTTTGTATGGGTTCTGTCAATAATAATATCGGTCCCAATAATCAACCAGTTCAGAGCACTGGTCGTACCATTGGCACGGGCCCAACTGCTCAGACTCAGCAAACAACCGCTCAGACCACTCAACATACAGCGGGTTCTTTTCAGGCTGCAGGTGCTCGCTCACGAGATAAATTACCCGAAACCGGTGGCTTAATGGGCTGGATTCAGCGCTCCTTTGGCCTTGGCGGTTTTGCTCGCCAGGGCAGTGAGGGCAATAGTGTCTCGGGCTTAGCGGGTCTCAGCGGCACACCTTCACGGTCTGCCGCATCAGAAACCTCAACAGTTGGCGCGACATCTTCAACCGGTGCGCCCACTGAAGATTTTGCTTCTTTGGGTAGCCGGATTCAAGCAAATCAAAATGTTGGCTTTCTGGAACTTGAGCGCGGCAACGTCAACCAGGGCTTAAGCGCTTACCTCGGTCAGTTTAAACAGGCTCTGGATGCTAATCCTGGTATGGCCCAGGAACTCGGTAAAACCGAAGCCGGTCGCGGTCTTTTATCTGCTTTAGAGAATGCGTCTAAAGGTCAAATCGGCACGGACGACGTGCTGAATATCCAGAAGTTTATTGTGGCCAGCGGTGTGGATATTGGGAGCCCCGATAATCCCAGCGGCATTGACGGCCAGTATGGCCCTAAAACCCATGCGGGTTTACAGGCTGCTTTTGAGCAGTTTAAGTCAGATCCCACTTTGTCTTCAGCGGCGCTTTCAACCGGTTATCAGCGGGCTCAGGACGGTGTACGTTCTTTAGAAGCTTCCCGCGACGGCGGCATTGATCGCTATGTCCCTGGCAAATCTGAGCCCTTATCAGCTTCAACCGGAACGATTGCACGCCCGCCAGCCACAGCTCTAGGTAGCCGGATGGTGGATTCTGCACGGGCAGCAGCTGGTGAACTCAATAGTGTCGGCTACTGTATGCGCGGTGTGCGTACGGCTTTTGCTAAAGCCGGTATTCCGCTGACCATGCCTGGTGGTGGCAACATTCCTTCGGCCTATATGGCGGCTGATCAGCTAGCGACCCGTTATCGCGATCAGTTTACTGAAAAAGTGCCTGCCAGCCGTGAAGACTTACGCAATCTGCCTGCTGGCGCGGTAGTGGTCTGGGATCGCAACCCCGATCCGGCTAAACGCGCTGCAAATCCTAATAATGGCTTTTCACACGGACATATCGAAATTGCTGATGGTCGTGGTGGCGCAATCAGTGACCACGTCCAGCGCAGCGGCGTTACGATGAACAATAATGGCCGTTACGGTGGCTTTAGAATCTTCTTGCCCAACGGTTAATTTTAGACTTTTAACCCATTGAACACTTAGGCTTCTTGGTCAGTCTTGCTTAAATAAGCCTCCATTTCTGACCAAGGAGCCTCGTTTTATGAAACGGTATTTAAGTCTTGCCTTACTGGCTGCAAGCGCTTTTCTGACAAGCCCTGCTTATGCTGATGGCATGCTGCTGCCCCATTTGCCAGAGCGCCCGATTGCGCCAGTGCTTGAAGTCCCCAATTTTTCAGTCCGCCATCATCGCGTCAATGTTGAGATTAAAGAACAAATAGCTAAAACCAGTGTGGATCAGGTCTTTCATAATCACTTTAATCGTGAACTAGAAGGCACTTATCTTTTTCCTGTGCCTGAAGGGGCGGTGATGTCGGGCTTTCAGATGGAGGTCAACGGCAAACTCCAGAGCCCTGAGCTTTTAACCGCAGCAGACGCCAGACGGATTTATGAAGAGATTGTGCGTCGTCGCGTTGATCCGGGTTTATTAGAATACGCAGGCCAGAATCTCTATCGGGCGCGAGTGTTTCCGATTCCAGCCAATGGCGATAAACAAATGAAGCTGGCTTATGATGAAGTGTTATCTAAGCGTGGCGCTGACCTTTATCATTATCGCTATGGCCTGAGCACCGAAAAATTTTCGGCCCAGCCACTGCAAAATGTTTCGATTTCTATTAAGCTCGAAAGCAAACAGCCCTTAAAGAACATCTTTTCTCCCAGTCATGAAATTGTGGTGCGTCGTATCGACGATTATCATGCTACCGTCAGCTGGGAAGCCTCTCAGACAAAGCCTGATCAGGACTTTGATCTCTACTGGACCACTTCAGAAGATCCAATTGGCGCTACTGTACTCAGCTATAAAGAACCGGGTCAGGATGGTTATTTTATGCTGCTGGCCTCACCTAAAGTCAAATGGGATCAAGCGGCGACCATCAATCGCAATATGACCTTTGTGATTGATACTTCCGGCTCCATGAGCGGTGAAAAAATTCAGCAGGCCCGTGAGGCGCTGATCTTTAATCTCAATCAGCTTTCAGCAACCGATCGCTTTCAATTACTGACCTTTAGCGACATGATTAATCCCTTTACTCCTCAGCCTGTTAAAGCTGAATCTAAACAAGTGGCAACGGCGGTTAACTATGCACGTAAGCTAGAAGCGGCGGGTGGCACTAATATTAACGATGCTTTGTTAACTGCGCTTAAAAATAAACCGGCTGACGGCTCTGTACCGATGCTGTTGTTTGTCACTGACGGTGACCCCACCGTAGGTGAGACTGATTTTAACGCGATTCTCAAAAACGTCAAAGCAGCAAATCAAACAGATGTGCGCTTGTTTGTGTTTGGAGTTGGCTACGACGTCAATATTCCCTTTTTAGATAAACTTGCCAAAGACAATCACGGCACCAGTGAATTTGTCAGGCCCAATGAGAATATTGAAACCAAAGTCTCTCAGCTGGTGTCTCAGATCAGCCATCCGGTTTTAAGCTCACCCTGTTTAAGTTGGGGTAGTATTCCAACCCGAGACGTGATGCCGACTCAGCTGCCGGATGTCTTTAAGGGCTCCCAGCTGGTGATTGTGGGACGTTATCGCGAAGGCGGTAATCAGACCGTTTCAATCAGTGGGCAGGTCAATGGCCAGACTAAAACCTATCAGTTTCCCAACCAGAATTTTGCGACAGGGACGACTGCGCATAGCTATTTACCCCGCATCTGGGCTTCACGTCGGATTGGACAGTTACTTGAGCAAATTCGCCTACAGGCCCAAAATCCAGCTCGCAATAAAGAGCTGATCGAAGAAGTGGTGCGTCTGAGCAAACAATACGGAATCATCACTGAATACACTTCCTTTTTAGTTCGTGATGATGTTGATGTCAGAGCAGCTGCGGACGCTGCGCCGATGCTGCGCGAAGCCGAAGACAAGCTCACCCGCAGTCTTGACGCAGATAAAGGCTCCTGGGCAGTTAGCCAGAGCCAGAACAGCAGTAATTTACAAAAACAAAATGCCCCAGCACCCTCTGCAGGCGGCAGCTTTTTAGATGCTGAAGGCAAAGTTCAGACTGTCACTCAGGTCAAATATGTAGCCCAGCGCGCCTTTTACAATAAACAGGGTGTTTGGCAGGATTCTCTGCCTGCTGATAAATTGCCTGTACTCAACATTCAGCGCTATAGCCCGCTTTATTTTGAGTTAGCCCAGCAACCAGAGCTTAAAGATATTCTGGCTTTAGGTGACTCAGTTGAGTTTGTTTTAAACGGCCATTTAGTCAAGATTGCAGATAAAGGTCTGGAGCAGCTGACGCCAGAGCTTAAACAGCAACTTAAACTTAAGTAGTTGATCAGGAGTTAATAAACCAGATGAATGCGCTCTGTCGGAAGATTTACATCTCTGGCAGGGCCCAGCTGCTTTTAAGGCGCTGATATTCAGCTTGAGGCAGCTGGACTAAAACAGGCTGACGCTCAGCGTCTAGCCAGCGGATAATGCTGACCATGTCTTCGCGAGTCATCGCCGTGCAGCCTGCTGTGCCGGTATCAGGGGTTTTCCAGATATGTAAAAAAATGCAGGAGCCTGATTTATTGTCACGGGGCTGGGGATTAGCATTGACGTTGTGGTTGATAAAAACGCCCCATTGATAGGCTTTTTCATCGGTAATGGCAATTTGGTACATATTTTCATTGTCGTCATCTCGCCAGTCACTTTTGGTTTTGTTGATGTCGACAATTTCGTTGTAGTGGTTTGAGTTATGATCACCAATACAGCGCATGCTGGTGGTGATGGGGGTATAAGGCATCTTCAGTGAGCCCAGCCAGCTGCGGGCCTGGGTTTCTGTTGCGATCCCAAAGACTTCACCCAAGCTAAAAATCCCAGCTGGAGCGCGTTTGTCAAATTCAACGCGATAATCGCCGTTTGTGTCTTCATGGCGATGCAGGCCGCGACCCCAGCCCATGCCGTTACGTCCCACGACTGCCTGAATCTGCTGGCCAACCGGCGTCCAGGGCTGATTGAGACCTGTGCGCTCATAGCGCTGAATTTTAGCGGGAACGGCTTTCCAGTTATCGGTTAGCACCATCAGCAGCTGGCGGCTATTTGCGGGGATTCCGGATTGAGGTTGGGGAGTGGTTTCTGCCAGAGCATTCAGAGCGTTGGCTGGGACAAGCAGGAGTGCAAGAGACAGAAGCAGGCGGCGCATGGGGAATCCTCCAGATTAAAAACAAGTGGATAAAAGTGGGTGTTCAGGCTCTCATTATAGCTTTTGCCTGAAGAGCTGCTGAGTAGCGAAGCATATAAGATCGTCTTTTTAAGTCAGAATCACGGATTAACGGAACTCCCCCACGGCATGTCAGGCCTTGTGCTATCATATCCCAGCATTGACTATTCTCAACATCGCCGCAGGAGGAGCAGCATGAAAATTGGTTTTCTTGGACTGGGCCGCATGGGCTTCAACATGGTTCAACGTCTGGTCGAAAATGGCCAGGAAGTTGTGGCCTGGAATCGCTCTAAAGATAAAGTTGACCACGCTGTTGAACTTGGCGCAGAAGGCGCTTATAGCCTTGAAGAACTTATTGAAAAACTTCCCCCCTCTCCTAAAGCCTTATGGCTGATGGTACCAGCTGGTGCTGTCACAGATGGCTTAATTGAACAGCTGATTCCCTTATTGCAGCCTGGT
>CAJYHH010001101.1 GCA_913773825.1 Candidatus Sericytochromatia bacterium
GTTTATGAGTGCAAAAGAACCGATTAGTCTGGCCCGTTATCTGGTTGTGCTGTTTCCGATTTACCCGGTTTTGGCGATCTGGACAAAACGTCCAATGGTGTTTCAGGCCGCTTTATGCCTGAGCACGCTTTTAATGGCGGCCTGGTCGATTCTTTATCTTACTGGACATGGCGCAATGTAGAGAAAGTCCAGATCAGAGGCAGATAACGTTAAGGTTAAGCCGCCGCTTGCCCTGAGTGAGGATGTTTGCGTCTGGTTTTGCGTGCCGCCAGACGGGCATTGTGAGCAGCAGCGCGCACCAGTGAGGGTGAGGGCTGAGCCGGTTCGGGGGCTGTAAAAGGCAAGCTGAGTTGAGATGTCTGCTGTGGATGTGGAGAATAAAGTGCATATTGCCTGGAGCTGTACTGGCTGCCTAAGCTGCCCATAAAGGGCTGTTCCATGGGGAAAGCTTCAGGATTCCATGGATTGGGATAACTGACATCTTCAAGATCTGAGAGCCTGATTGTCGGAATGATCTCACTGAGCTCGGGCTGGTGAGGCAAGTCTGATTCAGGCTCTATGGCTGCAGACTCTGGCTGCAAGTGGCTGACAATTTCAAGCACCGGCAGGCTGCGCGGGGGCTCTGAAGCTGCTGCATAAGGATTAAGGGTTTCGGGTGGGGCATAGTGAATGGCTGAGAAGTCGTGAAGCTGCTCCTGAACAGGATACTGATGTTTATAGCGGATTTGCTCTGGCTGCTGGGTTTGCTGCAGCTGTAGAGCTTCTTTGACGGGTTGAGTCTGATTGGCTAAGGCCGTCAGTGAGCGATTAATTCTAAGAGCCATGGATTGTTCTCCTTTCCTTGTCTGTTTTGGCAGATATTGGTCTCCAGATGCCTGGATCATGGCACAAACAGGCCCCATGAAAAAATGTGAATTAAGCGCTTTTGATTCTGTTTTGACGGAATTCAGACAACTAGATCGGCTTTTATAAAGCTTGTTTAGCATCTGAATAACGTAAAATTAGCTGACATTCTGTTATATCCAAGCTTTGTTAAGGCTGTTTGGGGGGCTGGTGGTGTTCAAATGCACTCAATTTCGGTATAAATCAGCCCTTGCCCACAGGCTTGTTTATCGCGATAGTCAGAAGTGGCCTGAATCTCAGCATCAATTAACTTAGCCTGATAGGGAATTCCTGCTTCTTCAAGTGCCCAGCGCGCCCACAAATTTACAAATTAAGGACTGAACCCTTAGCACAAGGCGGAACCCACTTACAAGCAGAAATCGTAATCATTTCTTGGCCTCCCTATGCTAAAACTTGCTCAGTTCAGCTTAAGTGGGTTTATATCGACCAATAATCCTGGTGTTGAAGTTTAAATAGCTTTTAAATATTGGCGAGTCATTTTGATTGCCAAAGTGGTTTGTTTTTGACCTTTTTTGCTTACTTGGTTCAAATGGTATTCTAGGGTTAATGCTGGTAACCTAAAGAGTCTATGTCAGCAGCGTTTGGCGTTTATATCGATTGTTATAGAGGAATAAAATGACCACTCAAGCTGAAAGCCGGGCGCATAATAAAATCCATTGGGAAGCGCTGGCGCCGCTCTGGATGGCCTGGTGGCAACGCTTTGGGCCTGCGACTCAGCCGGTTTCAGACTGGATGGTGGCTCATGCCAGGCTTGGGCCTGGAACACGTGTGCTGGATCTGGCAACGGGTGTAGGGGAGCCAGCTTTGAGTTTTGCCCGCGCTTTAAATGGCCGTGGAGAAGTTTTGGGAGTGGATCAGTCTGAGCGGATGATCGAGTATGCCCGTGAGCAATCTATGGGCTTAAATCATCTGCAATTTGAAGTTCAGGATCTCGAACAGCTTAATCTTCACCATCATGAACCTTTTGATGTGATTGTCTCGCGCTGGGGCCTGATGTTTTGTAGTGATGTGGCCGAAGCTCTGCGTCAGGCGCGCAGCTGTCTTAAGCCTGATGGGATTTTAATCGGTGCTGTGTGGGGGATTCCTGAACGGGTACCGATGCTCAATCTGGCGTCACAGGCTTTAAAACAAGCTTTGGATCGTGAATTAGAGCGTCTGGGGCCAGGGCCTTTTTCGCTTTCAGACCCAGCTTGGTTACAGACTCAACTGACTGCCGGTGGCTTTAGACTGGAAACCATTGCCCCTGTTGATGTTGTGCTGCACTGTGAGTCTGCCCAGGCTTATCTGAGTGAACGTGCTGAGATGGCCACTTCGCTGGCCGAGGCTTTAGCAAATCTGACCCCTGAAGAACGCGCAAAATATAACAGTGCTCTGGAGTCTGCTGCACAGGTATGGTGCCCACAGTCAGACTCAGAGCGACTTGAGCTGGTTAATCAGGCGATTTGTTTTGTCGCTCGACAGATCCCGGAAAGCTTGAGCTGATTGTGTTTAGCCCGTCGATTTTATTGACCCTAAGGCTCAGATCAAAAGAAGCAAAATTCACGATATGACCTTTCATCTGATACGATGTTCAAGTGTTGTCCAGAACACACAGCAGGACGCAGAACTGCTCATGCTGCTATTCTGCCGCTGCAGAACAAAACAGATGGAATCCAGAGTCTGAACCCAAATTAGACCCAGGATCTGACGCAGAGAAGGAGTCGAGTATGCGAGTATTTGTTGGAAATTTATCGAAAGACGTGACAGAAGAAGAACTCAGTCAGGCAGTTGCTGCATTTGGTGAGGTGGTTTCTGTCAGTATTGCAACTGATGATGCGGGTCAGTCCAAAGGCAACGCCATTGTCGAAATGAGCAGCAAAGCTGAAGGTGCAGCTCTGATTGAGGGCTTTAACGGTCAAGAACTTAAAGGCCAGGCTGTTAAAGTCAGTGAAGCGCGAGCGACTCAGGATCGCACAGGCGCCAAAGGCCAGCAGGGTTATAGCCGTGGCGTAGGTGGCCGTCAGACGAGCTCCAAAGGCGCGAAAGGCAGCGCCAACAGCAAAGGTGGCTTTACGATGGGTAAAACCAGCGGCCATAAAGTCTAAGTTTGATTTTCAGTATTCAGAGGGCTGGCTAATGAACGGTCAGCCCTCTTGTGCTATCTGGTGTAAAAGGCCCCCAGTGGGTCGGGAATGTTTCAAAACAGAGGGTTTCAGCACTGACCGGATGTTTTAAACTCAGGCGGTAAGCGTGTAAGGCTAAACCGATTTCAGCCTGATCGTTTAAATCTGGATCTGGATTAAGGCCATAGACAGGATCACCGATAATCGGATGACCCAAATGTTGAAGATGAACGCGAATCTGATGCGTCCGGCCCGTTTCAAGCTTTAATTTAACTAAACTACGCTCAGACCTACTTTGCAGCACCTGATAATGGGTCAGGGCTGTTTGGCCATCTACTTTGACAATCACGCGTTCAGGCGCTTTAGGGTCGCGGCCTAAGCGGGCATTAATACTGCCACTGCCACTTATACAGCCACTGACCCAAGCTAAATATTCCCGTTTGATGAGGCGCTGCTGCATGGCTGTTAGCAGCGCCTGATGAGCGCTTTGACTGCGGGCAAACACCATCAGGCCGCTGGTGTCACGATCCAGACGATGAACAATCCCAGGGCCCGCTACGCCATTAATTCCAGGCCAGTTCAATAAATAAAGCAATGCATTGACACAGCTACCGCGCCACCAGCCCGGGCCGGGATGGCTGGCCATCCCGGCGGGTTTATTCACCACCACTAAATCAGCGTCTGCATAAACAATTGGCAGATCAAGAGCTTCAGGTTCTGCCGGATGAGGTTTGGGGGGTGGGGGCGTCACGCTGAGTCGTTGGCCTGCTTTTAAGTAGCGACTGGCTTTGCCTGGAGCACCATCGACCAGTACATATGCTTCACGAATCCAACTGCGTGCAAGCAGATAATCAATCTGGAGCTGTGCGGCGAGATAACGTTCAAGGGACTGTGGGACAAACTGCTCTGGAATCACCAGTTCCAGAGGTGCATCAACATTCATCTGCGGATTCATCTCAGGACTCTGAACGGCTGATAAGCTGAAGCTTTTGTTTCCGCGTCATCCGTTTGATCTGATACTCAAGAGAGCTGGCGCTGCTGCGATCTGGTAAGCTTTCACTTTGCCAAACCAGACTAACAGGCAAACGGGCACGGGTATAACGCGCGCCTTTTGTTCCGCCTGATTGATGTTCTGACAGGCGTCGGGCTGGATCTGTGGTCAGGCCCGTATACAGGCTATTGTCTGAGCAGCGAAGCATGTAGACCTTGTACATCTTTTAATTTTATATCCTTTTAGCTAATTTGGACTTCTAGCTGGTGTAAGCTACTGATTAAAATATCTATATAAATGCGCCACATTGGAGGAAACAAAGATGTTAAGAAAAATGACAGTTCCGGCCCTGACGCTGAGTGTCTTACTGCTGGCCGCTTGCCGGGCTGACGTCAGCATTCAGCCAAACCCTAGCCCGACGGCTTCACCAACCGCTTCACCAACGGCTCAGCCGAGTTCTTCGCCTACACCGGCTCCTTCTGCCACACCGGGCTGGGTTCAGGCTACTATTCGCCCTACAGCGGCAACCAATGATGCTGTACTCGCCGAAGTTCGCAAACTTGAAACTGAGGGCCAGGTTAGCAATGTGGTGATCTTAGAGTCTTATCCAGTCCAGATTCAGTTAAGTGGCTCAGCGGCTGCTGTTGCACAACTTCAAGATATGGCTTCTGGCGCTCAGACCCTGGCGATTACCAGTTTGTCCCAGCGCAGCAGCAATCTGCAGACTGCTGGCACCCGCACCATTACCTCTGCTGAAAGTTTTGCGGAACTCTGGCGCCAGCATACAGGTGCGATGGATGCCCCGCCAACGGTTGATTTTGGCCAGCAGACTGTTTTAGCTGTCTTTGCCGGTGAAAAGCCGACTGGCGGTTATTCAGCTGTGATTACCTCGGTTAAATTGCTGGATAAAACCATGACTGTGACCTATCGGGTTAATGAGCCCGCTCCTGGAACGATTGTGACCCAGATGATCACCTATCCGGCTCATCTGGTTTCTGTACCGGTCAGTCAGGCCAAAGGTGACTTTACCCAGGTTAACTATGTACTTGAGCCTTAATGATTAAGCTCTAAGGCTTAAACCTGAGAGTTTTTCTTAGCTTGAGTTGTGCTGTTTAAAGCGGACTCAGCGTTACTTGTCTAGCCCGGCTGCAAATAGCCGGGCTTTTTCCTGGAAATTTAGCTTAAAATTTAGACTGGGTTGTTATAATTAAACTGTTTTAGGGTATCTTGACAGGAGCTCTCTAGTCATCCTTACTTGTTGTACTTGCTTGTTGTAAAGGAACCTGTTTGATTCGGATTGCATGCCATGAGCTTCGGCTCAATGACAGTCAGCAATGGCTGTGGGAAGATCTGCCCTTTACGGGTATAAGTGTTGAAACAGATAGCGAAGGCCGCCTCGCTTGTGAAAGAGCGTATGCCAATGGTGTGCTAGATGGCTTTGTCAGAGTCTGGCAGCCGCAAAGTGGTCAATTGCTGGCTGAATCTTATTATGCCCAGGGTCAGCTGCATGGTCCGCATCGTGAATGGCACGAAAAGCTCACTCAGACTGAGATTGCCAGATTAAAATCCGAATCTGAATACGCCCAGGGCCAGTTGCTGAACTGTCAGATCTGGGATCGTGATGGTCAGATCAGGGTCATACCTGAATCCAGTACAGCTTTAAACGAGCGTTCAGCAGAGAATCAGCCTTTGCGGGTGAAGATTGCGGATTTGGACTTTACCCCCGAATATCTGTTTGAGTATCAGGGTAAAGCTTTTACGGGAATTGCTTATGAACTGGATGATCAAGCTGAGTTAAGCTGCGAAGTCAGTTATTGCCAAGGCATGCGCCATGGTTGTTATCGCGAGTGGTATCATCCTGCTCAGCTTAAGCTGGAAAGAGAATATGAATTTGGAATCCGGACTGCAGAGCGCAGCTGGCTGAGTGACGGCCAGCTTGAATCAGAGACGCAGCTCCAGCCAACTGATTTTCATTATCAGCTGCTGCTGCGCCGCCGCCGCCGTTATCGCTTCTAGCGAGAATTTAGACCTGGTTTAAGCGCCCGGTGGCAAGGCTGTGAGTAACTATTTGTCCATTGGCCAGGCTGCGGGGTTATATTGAAACAACTCTGATTCGTTTATAGCTGACCTGCTTGGTTTTAACGACTTAGGCTGTTCTAAACAGACTGTGTTTAAGCCGTTTAGAAGTGACGGCGGTTTTCGTATAGACGCAGGATAGCGCAAAGTCCAAGTCCAGCCCAGCAAAAAGCCATAAAGCCTAACATCAGGGGCTCTGGTTCACGGTTATGAATCAGGGAAAAGCCCACACACCAGCTAAAATAGAGCGCACCAACCGCCCAATAGACTAAAGCGCGAGCATAAATCCAGCGTCGTTTGTCAGCTTGTAAGCTGTAAGACTGCCTGACACCCTGGCGATTGCTAATCACAATCCAGACGGTTGCACCAAGCACAAGCAGCAGAATAGGAGTGGTTTCGAGCATGGG
>CAJYHH010001102.1 GCA_913773825.1 Candidatus Sericytochromatia bacterium
GCTGACAAAGAAGTCTGCTATCTCGGTGAACCGATTGTAATTATTGCGGCTGAAGATCGCGAAACCCTGCGCAAAGCCAAAAAGCTGGTCAAAATAGAAGTTGAAACCCTGCCTGCGATTTTAAGCATTGATGAAGCCCGTCGCCAGCAGCAGTTTATCGCTGTGGAGCGCACCATTCAGCGCGGTGACATCGAAGCTGTTTTAGCTAACGCTCCTCATGTTTTACAGGGTCAATTTGAAAACAAAGGCCAGGATCATTTTTATCTTGAGTCTCACTGCTGTGTGGTTTACCCTGGCGAAAACAACCAGCTTGAAGTTCATTCTTCTTCTCAGCATCCCACAGAAGTTCAGCACTTAGTGGCTGAAACCCTAGGTCTTAGCCAGCATCAGGTTGTCTGTATTGTAAAACGCATGGGTGGGGGCTTTGGTGGTAAAGAATCTCAAGCCGCTCCGTTTGCTGCTTTTGCTGGTTTAGTTGCCCTGCGGCTTAAACGCCCAGCTCGTTTAGTGCTGAGCAAAGATGAAGATATGCAGACAACCGGCAAACGCCATCCTTTTCAGACCGATTATCGAATTGGGTTTGATGATCAAGGCCAGATTCTGGGTGCGGAAATTCTGCTCTTTTCTGACGGGGGCGCATATGCGGATCTCTCAACATCTGTGCTTGAGCGCGCCATGCTGCACTCAGACAACGCTTATTATCTGCCCACCGCGCTGATTAAGGGCCGAATCTGCAAGACTCACACCCCGCCTAATACGGCATTCCGCGGTTTTGGTGGCCCTCAGGGTGTAGCTGTGATTGAACATCTGCTTCAAGAAGTTGCCCAGCATCTTCAGCTGGATGCCTATGATGTGCGTCGACGTAATTGTTACCAAGGGGATCGTGACGTCACGCCTTATGGCCAAAAGGTCATCAACAATGTGATTCCCCAGCTGTTTGATACCCTCTATCAGACCTCTGATTATCAAGCCCGCCGTGAAGCCGTTGATGCTTTTAATGCTGCCTCTATCACTCAGCTTAAGGG
>CAJYHH010001103.1 GCA_913773825.1 Candidatus Sericytochromatia bacterium
GACGGTGGCTGGGCCTTTTGCTCAGGCGGCGATCAGCGGATTCGCGGCAAAGACGGTTATAAATACGAAGGCGAAGAGCCTTTAAAAGCAGATCCAGGCCGTTTAGGCCGGCTGCATATTCTTGAAGTCCAACGCCTGATTCGCTTTATGCCCAAAATTGTGATTGCCGTGGTGCCTGGCTGGGCCGTCGGCGGTGGGCACAGCCTGCATGTGGTTTGCGATATGACCTTAGCTTCTCAAGAGCATGCCGTTTTTAAACAAACCGATCCAGACGTCGCCAGCTTTGACTCTGGTTTTGGTTCAGCTTATCTGGCTCGTCAGGTGGGTCAAAAACGCGCCCGTGAAATCTTCTTTTTGGGCTTTAACTATAGCGCCCAAGAAGCCTTTGAAATGGGCATGGTCAATAAAGTAGTGCCCCATGCAGAATTAGAAAACGTGGCCCTGGAATGGGGACATGAAATTAACTCTAAATCCCCCACAGCCATGCGCATGCTCAAATTTGGCTTTAATCTGCTCGACGACGGTTTAGTGGGTCAGCAGCTCTTTGCCGGTGAGGCGACCCGCCTGGCTTATGGCACTGAAGAAGCCCAGGAAGGCCGTGATGCTTTTCTCGAAAAGCGTCCTCAGGATTACAGCCGCTTCCCCTGGCACTATTAAAGCTGTGAATACCCTGCCACTGCCCAACTCATCTGAAGGTCACAAACCGCTTAACAAAATCGGCGTGATGCTCAATCATGCCGATACCTTTCATCATTTTCGCAATCTGCTGGCTTTATTAGATCCTGAAAGTTTTGAGATTGTAATTGCCAATGACCGTCAGGCGCTTGAGAAAATTGCCCAAGAAAAGGGCTATAGCTATCACTGGTATCAGGATCTGATTCAGCAGCCACCTCGTTATCGCTATACCCTCTCAAATTATTTTATTTATTACTATGACGTGATCGGTGAAGCAGAGCGCAAAGTCTATTTGACTCAATTACTGGGTAAACACGCTATTCGCATGATGTATACCTTAGGCATTGATCATTGGAACTATGCTGACTGGAACCAGCTGTATGACATTCAGCTTTGTTATGGTCCCTGGGCAGCAGAGCGGCTAGAGCAGTTTAAGGCAGAAATTCATCAGGTCGGTTATCCACGTTACGACGATTTTTTTAATCATCCACCAGATAAACAAAGCTGGCTGGAGCGCCTGGGTGCAGATCCTGAAAAACCGACGATTGTCTGGTTGCCCACCCGCCACCAGCACACCCTTCGCGCCTTTGGCAAAACAGTGGCGAGTCTCTCTGACCGTTATAATGTGTTGATTAAACCTCACCCCTTAACCTGGCAAGAAGAGCCTGGACTCATTCAGTGGCTCAAAATGTTACCTCTGACTCGCCTGGTTGAAAAAGAGCTAGATAATCTTTATCTTTATAGCATCAGCGATTTTGTTTTTTGTGACTACGGCGGTGCCAGCTTTGGCGCGCTTTACACAGATCGCAAGCTACTGCTTTTTAATCATTATCCCAGCACGCGTTTTGATCCAGTCGGAATGAATCTGCCGCCTGACAGCCCAACTCATGTTGATGAGATTAATCCCACAGAGCAATATTTACGCGGGTTTATTCCCAATATCGCTCCCGATCAGCAATATCTGCTCAGTGAGATGCTGATTGACGAAGCGCTCTGGGCTGAGCAGCAAAAGATCAGGGCCAATCTGCGCGACCAATTTTTTGCCCCTTATTACGGCAATAGCGCGGCGCGGGTCGCAGAGATTCTAAAAGACTGTCTGGCCAGACCGGAAACAGAATGATAAACCTCGCCTGGGCCACAGATATTCATCTTGATCACTGTGATGAAGCAGGCGTTTTAGCCTTTTGTGAACAACTCAAAGCCAGTCAGGCTGATGCTTTTTGCTTAACCGGGGATCTCTCAGAAGCCCCGACTATCAAAGCTCATTTAGAACAACTTGCAGCAGCTGTCCAAAAGCCTGTTTACTTTATTTTAGGCAATCATGACTATTATCACGGTAGTCTGGCAACCGTCAGATCTGAGATGACAGATCTCAGTCAAAATTCTCCCTGGTTGCGCTGGATGCCCGCAACAGGTGTCATACAGCTAAGTGAGCAAAGCTGTATTCTGGGCCATGACTGCTGGGGAGATGGACGAAATGGTGATGTGATCAAGACCTGGGTCAAACTCAAAGACTTTCGCTTAATCGAAGAATTTGTTGAAGCTGGTGAAAAGGGCAGAGTTGCTTTATTAAATCAGCTGGGTGATCAAGGGGCTGAATATCTGCGCCAGCATTTGCCTCAGGCGCTTGCTCGTTATCAGCAGGTGATCTTGCTAATGCATATGCCGCCTCTGCGCGAAGCCTGTTTATATGGCACTGAAATCGCCGACGATAACTGGGCACCCCATTTTACCTGCAAAGCCGTTGGAGACGTTCTGCTAGACCTCTTGCCCCAATATCCCGATAGTCAGGTAACCGTGTTAGCGGGCCATACTCACAATATATGCGATATTAAACCGCTACCGAATCTGCGGATCTGCGTGGGGGCTGCAGAATATGGCCAGCCAGTTCTTGCCAGCGTAATAGAATTGCCCTGATGACTCGTTTTAGCTCCTTCTTACTGGCACTTTGTTTATTAAGCGCCTGTCAGCCCTCAGAACCAGAACCCAAGTCCTCATCCACGTTAGCTCCGCAAGCCCAAACAGCTCCAAGCAAACTGGCTTGGGCCTTACCTAAGACTGAGCCCCAAGGCCCTCAAGCTGAACTGATTCGCTATGGACAGCAGATTATCAGCCAGACGCCCCAGTTACTTGGCCCTGATATGACGGATAAACAAATGCGCTATGCCGGCAATCGCCTGAGCTGCAAAAACTGCCATTTAGATGCTGGCCGTCAGGCCAATGCGATGGGCTATGTAGGGATTACAGCCCGCTTTCCACAGTTTCGCCCGCGTGAAAACAGTCAGCAAAGCCTTGCAGATCGCATTAACGGCTGTTTTGCACGCAGTCTAAACGGCAGGGCTTTAGCTCAAAACAGCCGCGAGATGCAGGCCATTTTAGCTTATATGAGCTGGTTGAGTCAGGATTACCCCAAAGGTTCTAAAGTCAGCGGTCAGGGTGTTCCTGAAATTGAGCTTCCCAATCGAGCGGCAGATCCAGTGCGTGGCCAAAAAATTTTTAGCAGCCGCTGTACCGCCTGTCATCAGGCTAATGGTCAGGGTTTGAGGGCCAATCCCAATCAACCTTCAGCAGGCTATCTTTATCCGCCTTTATGGGGACCAGATAGCTTTAATACCGGAGCCGGCATGCACCGCCTGATTATTTCCGCTCGCTATATCAAAGCCAATATGCCCTTAGGACAGGCTGATCTGACAGCTGAGCAGGCTTTTGATGTCTCGGCTTATATCAATTCACAGCCTAGGCCCGTGATGACGGGTTTAGACAAAGACTTTCCAGATCGTAAAAAAAAGCCGGTTGATGCGCCCTTTGGCCCCTGGGAAGATGGTTTTTCAGCAACTCAACATAAATACGGCCCATTTGGACCGATGCTAGCTGCACGTGGCCAGAAAAATGCGGTTGGAAACTAGAGATTTTCTACGGGCTGAGCGGCCTGAGCGGTTTGCTCTAAGAGCTGATGCTGAGAATAAAGGCCTTTAAACAAGGGCAGAACAGATGTTTGAAACAAGTCTTCAAAACGCTCAGGACGCTGCTGCAGACAGTCTAAAAGCTGCTCTAAAAGCTGAAGATGAGCCTGTATACGTTCAGCCGGAGCTTGAGCCGCTAAAATCTGTGGACAGGCCGTCGGGCCCAGCACTTCATCTTCCCAGACCAGCGTTTCATGGAGTTTTTCGCCAGGACGGATTCCGGTGGTGCGGATTTCAATTTCACCAGGCCGATGGCCCGTTAAACGCACCATGTTAAGCGCCAGATCAAAGATTCTGACAGGCTC
The DNA here is from genome assembly GCA_913773825.1 of Candidatus Sericytochromatia bacterium. Taxonomy (GTDB): domain Bacteria; phylum Cyanobacteriota; class Sericytochromatia; order UBA7694; family UBA7694; genus CAJYHH01. The sequence goes on from CAJYHH010001103.1 coordinate 3,944, forward strand.
ACCCATATCAAGAATATATGTCCGGGCTTCAGCGTGTTTAAGCACTGAAGCCTGTAAAACCAGCTGTACGGCTTCAGGAATCGTCATAAAATAACGCGTCATCTCAGGATCGGTAATCGTAATCGGCCCACCGGCTTCCAGCTGGCGTTGAAACAGTGGAATCACTGAACCACGGCTACCGATTACATTGCCAAAGCGTACCGCGTTTAGCACGCTAACCTGCTGGCCTTTACGTTGAAATTCAGCAGCAAGTAACGGCGCACAGAGTTCAGCAAAATATTTAGACAAACCCATCACGCTACTGGGTTCAGCCGCTTTATCGGTTGAGATTAAGACACAACGGCTGGCGCCTTGATTAAGCGCGGTACGTAAAAGTATCCAGCTGCCCAGGACATTATTGAGAAACGCCTCTGTGACTTGTTGTTCCATTAAGGGCACATGTTTATGTGCTGCAGCGTGAAAGACCTGGTCAAAATAATAGCGCTTAAAAATGGCTTCAAGCTGCTTTTGATCGCGAATATCAGCCACTAAAGGCAGCACACGCGGGTCGTTTAATTCTTGAACAATCTGATAAATACTGTTTTCGCCATGGCCCATTACC
>CAJYHH010001104.1 GCA_913773825.1 Candidatus Sericytochromatia bacterium
CCCTTTGTTGCTCTGTCTCAGAACAAAATGCCGGGTGTGGAAGTTCACGCCAATATGTTTGAAACCCTGCGCCAGGACGTGCCTTACGCTGAAGCGCCTGAAACGGTCAATATCATGGTGATCTTTGCGATGGCCATTGCCACCGCGTTGCTGCTTTCGTTCCTGCGTCCGCTGAGCGGTCTGGCGCTGGTGATGATGCTGGTGGCGGCTTATTCGATCATCAATATCTATTTCTTTTCTAATCGCTTGTTTATTGACTGGTTTGCCCCTTTGCTGGCCGTGGCGGTCGCTTATACCGCCACTTATGCTTACCGTTATCTGGTCGAAGAGCGCGAAAAGCGCCGCGTTCGTAAGTTCTTTAACTCTTATGTTTCACCTAAGCTGGTTGAAGAACTATTGAAAGACCCCTCAACGATGCCCTCACTTAAAAGCGAACGCCGCATGGTGAGTATTTTGTTTTCAGATATTGCGGGCTTTACCTCAATGTCTGAAAGCCTGCCACCAGACGAAGTTGAGCATATTCTCAACGAATATCTGACCGCCATGAGCGAAATTGTATTCGGCAATGATGGCACTTTAGATAAATACATCGGTGACGCGGTGATGGCGATCTGGGGCAATGTAGGCCCAAGTAATCCCAAAACAGATGCTTATAAAGCCGTCAACACGGCGATTCAGATGCAGCGTCGTCTGGCCCAGATGCGTGAAAAATGGCTGGGTGAAGGCATGGTGCCTTTGCAAATCCGTATTGGCATCAACACCGGTGAAGCCTTGGTCGGCAACTTTGGGTCACCCCAAAAAATGGACTATACAGTAATTGGTGATGCGGTAAATACTGCTGCTCGTCTGGAAGGACTGAATAAAGAGTTCAGCACCAGCATTATTATTAGCCAGGCCACTTATGATCTGGTTAGTGACCGTTTGAACGGTCGCCATGTTGGCACAGTCAAAGTCAAAGGCAAAGAAGAGCCTGTTTCGGTTTTTGAAGTCCTGGGCTGGAAAGACGAAGGTGCTGCCCAGACTGAAATCCGCGACACCAAATGGATTAAAGGAACCAACGAAACACAGTGGAAGTAAAACCGCCAGTGAGTAAAATCGCACAATACGACATTCTCGGCGAGTTGGGTCGCGGCGGGATGGGCGTAGTTTACGACGCCATTGATCCCCGTTTAGATCGCCATGTTGCGATCAAGGTGATCGAGCTGCCGGCTGATCCCAATATGACTGAAGCCACTCGTTCTGAGCTGGTTGAACGCTTTAAGCGCGAAGCCAAAGCATCTGCTAAACTCAATCACCCCAATATTGTCAGCATCTTTGACTTTGGCGAATACGAAGGCCGTTCGTATATGGTGATGGAGTTTTTGCAGGGGCGAAATCTTTCAGAACTGCTTAAACTTCATTCCCCACTGGCTTTGCCGGTTGCGCTTAAAGCTTTGATTCAGACCGCTGAAGCCCTTGATTTTGCTCATCATCAGGGGATTATTCATCGCGATATTAAACCCGCCAATATTGTGATTCTGGATAATGGCACCACTAAACTCGCTGACTTCGGAATTGCGCGTTTAGAGGCCAGTAATTCTGATTTGACCAAAGCCGGAAGTATTTTGGGCTCTTTGCTGTATATCTCACCTGAACAGTTAATGAATCCCAAAGATGTGGATAAACGTGCAGATATTTACTCACTGGGCGTTACGGCTTATGAAATTCTGACCGGTAAGCTGCCTTATAACGGCAGCAATATCGGTGAAATTGTGATGAAAATCATGCAGAGTGAGCCGCCCCTGCCAAGCGAACTCAACCGAGAGATTCCCTCTGAACTCGACGCGATGATTTTTAAAGCAATCGCCAAAACGCCTGAAGGCCGCTATGACACTGCCCGTGATTTTGCCCAAGAGCTAACGGGGTTACTCCAGCAAGTCACAGGTTCCAGTTCGGCTGAACTTTTTCCCAGTGTGGATCTTTCACAAAGCCGCGCGAAGGGTGTCGAAGCGATTCATCATGTGGACTTTAATGCTCCGACGCAATATGGCTCTGCTACATTAGGCGTAACGGACAGCACCTTAGCGGCTGGATCAACTCTTAATCAATCAGCGCCCACGCTTTCAACCGGCTCGCCGATCACCATGGGTACACCCACTGGCGGCTCACGCAGCAAGGATTATAACCTGCTGCAAGGCGTTGATGAAGCCACACCCTATGCCGCCATCCTGCGCGTCTTGCGTGACTGGAACGTCGAAAACATGACGACCAATACCATGCTTGAGGCGATCTACAAATACGAAGGCAAAAGCCAGGGTCTGATTATTAACAACAGCGTGATTCTGTTGATTTATAAAGGCCTGATTGTCGGCGCGGTATCTAAAAACACCGATATGACAGGCCCTGACGCTTATAAGCTGATGGCAGCCTGGCAAAAATTTGAAATGACCCAGTGTATTCCGCTCGAAAAAGACGAACCCTGGCTGGTCTTGCTGGCGATTTTAACGGGCTCTCACACCCTGCTGGAAGAGCAGCCAATGGTCAGCTCGGGTGAAGTCAGTCGCGTGATTGACCAGCATAAACAGCGTGCTTTTAGCGGAATGCTCAGAATCCAGCATAAAAAGACAATTCGCTGGCTAGCTTTGCTCGACGGCAATCAGGTCTTTAGCATCAATATGCCTCATCCAACCGGCAGCCATGACGCTGAGTTTGCTGAGATTAAAATCTATGCTCCACGCTTAAATTTAGTTGGCCCCAGTCTGCGTAAGCTGCTGGCAGAAGCCCAGCTGCAGGTGGTCAGCAAATCAACTAACCGACCCACGCTGGCTAAATATGTTGGCGCAAACGAAAAACAGCTCAACACTGAGTTAATGGAAGAAGCCCTGCGTAATACTGACCTGACGCCGGTCATGCCCGATAACGCGACCTTCCAGATTGGTAATCGCCAGATCAAATATACTGATATTCTGCGCGAGACCAATCACTATAAAGTGGTTAATTGGCTAATGTATGAGTATATGTACGCCCTTTCGCGCTCACCCGCTTTTGCTAAAGTCCGTTCACGCTTTAGCTGGGTCTGGCAGTTTAAAACGATTAAGTTTATTCAGCCGCTTAAAATGGGCAGCTTTAGCACCACCTTTGACATTCTGGCTTACAATAACTCTGAGCAATTAGTCGGTTTAGTCCGTATCGATAGCGAAGTAGACGAAGAAAAACTTCAGAATCTGATTGCGGATATTCGTCGCATCAAAGAAGAGCGCCCTCAGGATGATGTTCAGGCTGCGATGTTAGTGGCTCTGCATCCGTTGTCTACTAATGTTTTGGCAAGCTTTGACCAGCTGACAACAAAACCTGGCAATCTGAGTTTTCTGAACTTTGGGGATGCTGCCAAGGGCTATGTCAAGCTGGGCTGGAACAAAGGCTTTTATGTCTATCTGGCTGAGCTTGAAGAAACAGGCCTGAAGCTGGCTGCTCCGGCGCTGCAAATCTCTCATTAAGCCCCTTGATGTCTGAACACTTGATTCAAGCTGCGGCTCTGATTTTGGTCTGGCGCGAGCCTGAGACACAAGTCGCTCGCGTGCTGCTGGCAAAAAGAGCTAGCAATCAGCGCACGTTCCCCGATCATTGGACCTTTCCAGGTGGGGTTTTAGAGCCTATTGACGGTGAATTAAGTCCATCTGAACAGGATTTGCCTGAAGCCGCTCTACGCCGCTGTGCACTGCGTGAAACCTTTGAAGAAGTCGGTTTATTTGGCCCTGATACAGCTCCACCCCTTGCTGAATTACATGATTTGGGTTGGCGTGTGACGCCGCATATTTCTCCACGCCGATTTGAAACTCGTTATTTTTTACTTGAGCTGACAGCTGAGCCGGGCTCGTTGACTTTATCTGCTGAGTTCAGTGCAGCAGACTGGATTTTGCCTTCAATTGCTGTAAAAGCCTGGGAGCAGGGTGAGATGCAGATCCCACCCCCCGTGCTCACAGTACTGAGAGTTTTGGCTGATTCGCCCGAGGCAACTGACTTACAGCTTTTGCGCACCCAGGCCAATGATCGGGATCTGCCGCCGCTGCCAATTGAAGTGCATCCTGGGATTGAGCTGGTGCCCGTACGCACGCCAACCTTAGCTCCTGCCACCCATACCAATAGTTATTTAGTGGGTGAACAGCAATTTGTGATTATCGATCCGGCTACGCCTTATCCTGCTGAGCAAGTGCTGCTGCGCCGCGCAATTGAAAGGCGGCTCAATCTGGGGCATACCCCCATTGCTGTATTGTTAACTCATCATCATCGGGATCATACCGGCGCTGCTGTGATGCTCAGTGAATGGTTAAACATCCCGATTGCCGCTCATCCTGAAACCGCAGCCCTACTGCCTTTTGAAGTACAGGATTTAGTTGTAGATGGTCAGACATGGGATTTAGCGCCGAATTGGCAGGTTCAGGCTATGTTTACACCGGGCCATGCACCAGGACATTTAATCTTTATTGAGTCCCGCAGCCGTGCTGCAATTGTGGGCGATATGCTGGCTGGTTTAGGAACCATCCTAATCAAACGTCCACGTGGCCATATGGGTCATTATCTGGACTCACTTAAACGGATGACTGAAGCAAGCCTGAGCAAAGGCTTTTCGGCCCACGGCCCAAGGATTGTAAATTTAACCGCCCGCTGCCAAGAATATATTCAGCATCGTCTACAGCGCGAATATAGCGTGCTGAATGCCCTTCAAGCTGGTCCTTTGTCAGAGTCTGAACTGCTAAAAGCGGTTTATGCCGATCTTGACCCACGCGTGTTGCCGATTGCCCGCTGGTCGCTTGATGCTCATTTAGAACATTTAGTTGAGCAGGGAAAAGTGCTTGAAGAGGCTGGGAGCTGGATGATTAGCGCTTAGCGGCGCTGTGGTGAGTTTTGGCTTTCTATTCTTCAAAAACCCAAAACTCACCACCCACCACTCACGACCACACCATCGGGTGCATCGCCTTCATAGCCCACGGCTCAAAGCCCAATTTTTTATGTAATATAATTTGACATTGAAATATTTAATATTGTAGTATAAGCTTATA
>CAJYHH010001105.1 GCA_913773825.1 Candidatus Sericytochromatia bacterium
AGGTTCCAAGAAAGATCCTAAAACAATATGAATCAACAGGTTTCAACAACCTTTTCTATTACTAAATATAACTATTCACAAATTCTCAATCTGACTAGATAAAATCAGGCAAAGATCAGGATTTTCATTGGATTGAAAAGTTGCGTATTCCAGCAATAAGCTGCCGCGCTTAGGATGACGAATGGCCTTATGCCCATGGGCACGTAAAGAAACAGCATGGTCCTGCCACCAGCGGCTAAATTCAGGGCTACCGTTAATTAATTCATCCACTAAACCTGTAAACGCCGGATCATGGGACCATCGATCATAAGCCTCGCGAAAGCGCGCCACCATATGCCGAGCTTCATACTCCCAATCAGCCAGACGTTCACGGACTTCTGGATCGGTAAAGGCAAAGCGCAGCAGATTGCGGCGACTTTTAGGCATCCTGCCAAAATCACCGTAGACATCTGCTGCTAAATCATTCCAGGCCACAATATCCCAGCGCTGGCCAATTACATAAGCCGGTAAATGAATCGCCTTCACAATCCGCTGTAAACTGGCAGGCGCTTTTTCGACTTGAAACGGCCTTAGCTGGCGTCCTGTGGCCAATGTGATCAGATGAGCAGTTTCAGATTCTGTTAGCCGCAGCGCTTTGGCTAAAGCTTCAATGGTTTTTTGCGAAGGCAAAGTCTGACGACCTTGCTCTAAGCGCACATACCAATCCGTTGAGATATTGGCGAGTTCAGCAACTTCTTCACGGCGCAGGCCCGGTGTTCGGCGGCGACCTAAATTTTTAAGACCGACCTGTTCAGGCCGCAGACGCTCCCGGCGCTGACGCAGAAAATTTCCAAGCTGGGCATTGGGTTTATCCATGGGATTCCTCTGGCTCTGATTATAGCTGACAGGGATTCTTTAATCCTAGGATAATCCTATCCATTTATCATCTAATAATCAGTCATTTAGGATAGCTCTACAGACTAAATAATTTACTAATTGATAGCCTCTAAGGAGCCTTTATGACACAGCAAAAAAATGATTTAAGCAACTATCTGACCTTAGGCCATTCAGGCCTGAGAGTCAGCCCCTTTTGCCTGGGAACCATGACCTTTGGCGAAGACTGGGGCTGGGGCAGCAGCCCCGAAGATAGCCATAGCATTCTAAGTCGTTATCTAGAGCTGGGCGGCAATTTTATCGATACAGCCAATCTCTATACCAACGGCCATTCTGAGCAGATTATCGGCGACTATCTCAGTACCCATCCTGAACAACGGGACAAGCTTGTACTAGCCACTAAATTCTTTGGCAGCCTGCAGCCAGGTAATCCCAATGCCGGAGGCTGTGGCCGCAAAGCGATTGTCTCAGCTTGTGAAGCTTCACTTAAACGTCTACAAACTGACTATATTGACCTCTACTGGATGCACGGATGGGACTGGCACACCCCAATCGAAGAAACCATGCGGGCCTTAGACGATTTAGTCCAGTCAGGCAAAGTTCGCTATATCGGCTTTTCAGATACTCCCGCCTGGAAAGTTGCTCAAGCTCAATTACAGGCTCAGTTTAGAGGCTGGAGCCCCTTAATTGCCCTACAAATTGAATATTCCCTGCTAGAGCGCAGCGTCGAAGCAGAACTGATCCCGATGGCGTCTGAACTGGGCTTAGGCGTGATGCCCTGGAGCCCCCTTAAAGCGGGTTTATTATCGGGCAAATACCGGCGTGGCCAATCCACTCAGACCTCACGTGGTGCAGCCAGCCAGGCCTTACTCACTGAGCAAACTGAAACCCTGATTGAAGCCCTCTTTGAAATTGCAGATCAGCATCACTCAAGCCCAGCCCGTGTGGCGCTAAGCTGGGTCCAGCAGCAAGCTGGTGTGGCCTCTACCATTATCGGTGCCAGAACCCTTCATCAACTGGAAGATAATCTGGCGGCACTGGCTTTGCAGCTCAGTCCAACTGAAGAAGCCCGTCTGGCACAGCTCTCTCAGCCCAAGCTCCCCTTTCCAGTTGAGCTGTTACGCAAAAGTGCAGGCATACGCAATCCAGGTGCCAGTATCAACGGCGAAAGGACGCCATGGCGTCCTCTCACAGATAACTAAACACTTACAATCCAGATGATTGAAAACACTCTAGAAAGCACTGGCCGTGGGGCGTACAACAATTTCATTGACGTCGACGTTCTGCGGCTGCTCAATTGCATAAAGCATCGCTTTGGCAATTGCTTCAGCTGGTAAATAAGCCCGGCTACGGATATCTTGCCAGAGCTCGCGGGTTTCATCATCGCTGATAATATCTGCCAGCTCTGATTCCGTGATACCAGGCGCAATATTGGTAACGCGAATTTCACCGTCTGTCATCTCCTGGCGCAGACCATCACTAATTGCTCTGACGGCGTATTTAGTTGCGCAATAAACCGCTGCAGAAGGTGAAACCGCATAAGCACCAATTGAAGAGATGTTAATAATCTGGCCCTGCTTCTGCTCACGCATCACTGGCAGTACCGCAGAGATGCCGTAGAGCACACCCTTGATATTGACATCAATCATGCGATCCCATTCTTCAACTTTATCCAGCTCAATATTCGCTAAAGGCATAATCCCAGCATTATTAATCAGCACATCGACACGGCCAAAATGCTCACGAGCACTGTTCACTAAGTCCTGCACCTGATCACGTTTTGTGACATCAACTGACTGATAAATGGCCTGACCGCCCGCTTCGCGAATGGTTTGGGTCAGGGTTTCAAGCCGTTCAGTGCGACGCGCCCCCAGCACCACTTTATGCCCCGCTTGGGCTAAAACCCGTGCTGTAGCTTCACCAATCCCGCTGCTGGCGCCGGTAATCACAATCACTTTAGAATTTGTTTGATGAGTTTGCTGAGCCTGAGTAGACATATAGATTCTCCTTGTTTTAGCAGCTCTGAGTTTTTTGGTAGCTGCCTGTTGTTCATGTTTTGATTATCTGGCTGAATCAAAAAACAGCGGTAGCCGGATGCTCCGAGATGATTGCCTAAAAATCCAAGTCCCTGGATTTTGGCGCAGTGAATGGAGAAACAGATGCTAAGATAATTTTTATGAGTAATATCGAGACTTCATCTACAGACAGCCAGATTTCAATTGATCCTTTACGCACTGAAATCATCGAGCGTCTAAGCAGCCGAATCAGCGAGACCGGTATGTTTGATTGTGAAATTCCAGACCTCTTGCTGATTCGCAGCAATCAGGTTGGTGAACCGGTTTATAGCGTGCAAAAGCCCATGCTCTGCGTGATTGTGCAGGGCCAAAAACAGGTGATTTTAGCCGACCAGATTTTCACCTATGATGCCGCCCGCTATCTGGTGGTCTCAGTTGATTTACCGATTTCAGGCCAGATTACCCAGGCCAGTCCTGACAAACCTTATCTCTGTCTCGGCATTACCATTGATCCCAAAGAAATTTATGAATTGCTGCGCGATGACCACAACTTGACAGGGCCCGCTAGTCCAGGCCTGTTTGTCAGTCCGACAAATGTCGGTTTAATGGACGCGGTGCTGCGTCTAACCCGTTTGCTCAGCAGCCCCCAGGATGTCAGGGTTTTAGCGCCCATGCTGCGCCGTGAGATTTTATTTCGTCTGCTTCAGGACGAACAGAGCGGAGCAGTGCGTCAGTTAGGCATTGCCGATAGTCAGACCCAGCGCATCTCACGCGCAATTGACTTAATTCGGCGAGAATATAGCCGGGCTCTGAGCATTGATCAATTGGCCCATGAAGCCGGTATGAGCGCGTCTTCACTGCATCAGCATTTTAAGACACTCACCGCCATGAGCCCGCTCCAGTATCAAAAACAACTGCGTTTACAAGAAGCCCGCCGCCTGCTAATGACAGGCGATTGTGATGCTGCCAGCGCGGCGTTTAGCGTTGGCTATGAAAGCCCCTCACACTTTAATCGGGAATACGCCAGACTCTTTGGTCTGCCGCCGATTAAAGATCTGCAGCGCTTACGTGAACAGGGTTATAGCCTGGTTGGCTAATGGACTTTTATAATTTTCAGGACTTAACCTGATAACGCAAAACCACCACACCGGCATCAAAAGCTCGGGACTCGAGCAGCTCCAGCTTGAGAGTCAGCTCATCAGGTAAAAAGCGCTTACCGCCGCCCACCACAACCGGAAAAATCACCAGCTGCAGCTCGTCGACTAAGCCCGCTTTTAAAGCCAGCTGAGCCAGCTCAGGGCCAGCTACAGCCAGATCCCGGCTAGTATTCGCTTTGAGTTGTTTAACCGTATCAGGTTTAAACTCACGCTCAATTTTTGTATTGGCGCTGCGGACTTCAGCCAAAGTCTGAGAATAAATGATTTTGTCTGCCGCTTGCCAGTCACGCGCCCAGTCTAAGGCCACTTGGGGCTGTTCAGGCTCTAAATGAGCCGGTTTCCCAATAGACCATCACATCATACATCCGGCGCCCATAGAGATAAATCCCGGCAGAGGCCCCCAGCTGATTGACGTATGCATGAACTTCTTCATCTGGCATCGCCCAGCTAAAATCACCCGTTTGATCTTCGATATAGCCATCCAGAGAAGTCAGCATCGAGTAAATCAGCTTTGCCATCTTAAAACCTCATCGCTTAGTAAGTGGTTAGCAAGTAAGTTATATTCTGCGTTTTTTAAAATAGCCGCGCTGTTTATTTTAACTCAAGCTTTTAGACAATCATTCAGGCTGATTTGAGACTTTTGCCCGGTTTGTATAATCCCTTAGCCCCTGAACCAAAGCCTTAAAGGTCGTCAGATACGCCGCGCTATGGCGCAGTCCCTCATTCATCGCCACCCAGGTGGTGAGCTTAAGCGAAAACTGATCCGCCAGCAGATGAATGATATTTGGGTCATAACGGACTAATTCAGTCTGACAAATCCCAATTCCAGCGCCTGAACGAATCAGCGCCAGTTGGGCTAAATCACTGTCTGTACGCAGACTAAACGCTTCACGGGTCCACCAGGGATAAGCTGAGCTAGCGGCTCTGACATAAGCGCTGGGCCGATCATAGCCAATCAAAACATGATTTTTGAGGTCATCTAATGACGCTGGATAGCCGTGTTGCTGCAGATAATTTTGATGAGCATGAAAGCCCAAACCTAACTCACCGACACGGGTCGCCAGCAGAACTTCCTGAGTAGGCACCGCCATTCTGACCGCAATATCCACTTCACGCCGGGCTAAATCCTGAAGCTTATTGCTCAGCATCAGCTCAAGTTCAAGTTGCGGATACTGGGCCTGGATAGTCGCCAGAATGGGCGGCAGAACTTCAACCCCCACTACTTCACTGGCAGAGATTCTCACAGGCCCACTGATTTTATCCTTTAAACTTTTGCCGCTGCGTTCCAGCGCTGCTGCCATATTGCGCATCGCCTGGGCATCAGCCTGTAAAGCCAGCGCTTCAGTAGTGGGAATCAAGCCGGTTTGAGAGCGTGTAAACAGCGACTGCTGCAAAGCGTCTTCAAGCTCAGTAATATGTCGACCCACAGTGGGCTGGGTCAGGCCTAAGCTTCTGGCGGCAGCTGAAAGTGAGCCTTCTTCAAGTACGGCTAAGAGCGTGCGGTATAGATCCCAGCGAATGTTTTCAGTCATGTGTTGAACTCGGTTAGTTATACATAATTGTATAGCATCTATTAATTGTTAGGCAATTTTAAATGAACTGACTCTGACTTAGACTAAAAGCATTCAGACAGCAGGAGAATCGATTATGAAAAACACAGCTTTAATTTTAGGCGTCAGCGGCGGAGTGGGTGGTGAAGTGGCACGTCAACTGCGGGATGCCGGCTGGAAGGTCCGCGTGATGCAGCGCGGCCTGAGTGGCCCGGTCACCAAAGACGGCATGGACTGGGTGCCCGGGGACGCGATGCAAACCGGAGATGTTTTAAAAGCGGCCAAAGGC
>CAJYHH010001106.1 GCA_913773825.1 Candidatus Sericytochromatia bacterium
AATTAAAAGTGGCTGGATTGGGATCGCTCAGCCGAATGCGCTGGTCGGCATAAGAATAACTTGGGTCTTCTTCCGCGAGAGCCGGACTAACGAGACGAATAAACAGGCTCAGAGCTGTCAGGCTCAGGCCCAGCATGCGATAAGTCATAAACGGGGGACTCCTGTAAAGGGACTAAAAAGCTAAGACGCGAATCAAAAGTCGTCGTCGTCGTCGAAGTCCACAATCGAAAAAGATTCACTTTCGCTGCTGCTAAAGACTTCTGTTGAGTCTTCTTCTTCGGTCTCTGTCAGGTCAAAAGATTCTTTTTCGAGGGCAGCTTCGTGCTGGGGGGCCAGCAGTGGAGAGGCCGGACGAATCCCTGCTGCGCTGGGGCGGCTGTTCTCAACGGCAACAGGGGCCGTACGTCGCTCGGCAAATTCTTGCTCAAGCAGGGCCAGACGGGTCTGAAAACGGTCAGTCAGGCCTAACAACATCGCCCGGAAATCAAGCAGGGCATGAAGGAGTTCCTCGACTTGTTCGTCGCTCAATCCCTGGGGTTGTGTCGCTGGCATAGTGACTCCTGAAGCTGAATAATCATCCCGTATTATAACTGAGCCCACAGGGCATGGCTAATGACGTTATGGTCAAAATCTGGCCAATCTGGTGGTGGCAGATTAAATCGCGTTGAACCAAATAAAAGCAATTGAATAAGCTTTGACATGTTTCTATTTTAAGCAGTACCAAGGCCTTAAAATTTAAAACTTTTGAACTGCTTTTAAAAGACAAGAGTGAAGCATCTAAGGGCGTGACTGGCTGGCTTTTTGCTCGGCTTTGGCCTGACGGGCATCAGCAATTAAAAACTGGTTGGCTTCAGCACAGAGTTGATGCAGATAACTTTCGGGTATAGCGGAACTTAAACTCAGGTGTTTGATTAGGGCTGTGGCTTTGCCGTTTACATTCACAAAAATTTCAAAGCTTACGCTGTTTTCGTGTTGATTCCGGATTACGCGCAGGTCTTTGACCGCAGCCAGTGGATACTGAGTGGCTTTAAGGCTGCCCCAGGTGCTGACTTTTACTGCAATTAACTGGCGGCGTTCAGGATCAATAATCACCCGCTGGCTGTTAAACGGTCGACCTGAATATTTAAAAAACAAGCCAATTAATAATTGCAAGGTCAGCAACCAAATTGGCAGATCAAACAAAAATAAAAAAATGAAGCTCAGATGTTTAACCCGAACATCCGTCTCAGTCGGGGTCTTAAAAAAATAGTTCAGATCTTCGGCTGTGTCTTCAGCCGTGCTTTCTAGCCAAGGGGTAAACAGATAATAATTATTGCTGAATTTATTCGTCAAATAGACGTCATAAGAATCTGATTCATCCCCCACCACTTCGACCACTGTGGCGCCGTTATAAGCTTCCATCGACAGCTTTTCAACAGGTCGGTTTAACAACAGCAGGGGGTGCAGATGTAACTTGCGGACCTGACAGGTGCCTGCCGTTGCGCTTTCGCGCTGACAGCGGATCTCAGTCTGAGTCGGAAAAAACAAAGAAAGCAGCAGACCTAGACCCGCATAAAGGCCCCAGAAGATCAGCAAGACGCGTAGATAATGCGGTGAGCTGGATTCCAGAATGCCGCGGCCTTTTGAAACAAACCAGCGCAGCCCGGACTCCCGGGCCATTTGGAGTTTTTGATGGGTAGGCAACTCTTTTTTTGTTGTGGGTTGATCGGCGGACTCGGAGTTCTTCATTGTGCTATTTTAACAGAGTGTTTAATCAGCGCAATCCGGAGCTAAAGAGGATAATTAAAGCTTTTTAGAGCTCAAAAAACTGTCTGACCTGATTACGTCCCCAGGTTTTAGCCTGATACAGAGCTTGCTCAGCAGACTGAACCAGCTCAGCTGTGCCAAAGCGATCGCTGTGTAAGAGGGTTGCGGTGCCGATGCTGGCACTCAGTTGTTTTTGGCCGGTAATACTGGCATGAGGAATATTCATCAGACGCGTGCGCTCGCAGATCTTCTGACTCATTTTGAGCGCTTCATGTTGATGCTGAGGGCGAATTAAAATTGCAAAACGGTCGAGCTGGGTGCGATAAAGAGAGTCTGCTGGGGCGATCCGGCGCAGGAGATCCGCTAGTTTTTGTAGACATTTATCACTGGATTCAGGCCCAAAAGCCTGCTGATAAAAGTTAAAAAAGTCCAGATCCACAAAACTCAACGAAACAGGCTGTTCTTCGCGGGCTTCAGCAGCAAGGGCCTGTAGCGCCATCTGAAAAGCGCCAAGCCCTGGTAAGCGGGTCAGACGATCACAGGAAGGGGCTTCTGAATTTACGGCGGGTGATTCAAACAGCTGCTGGAGCTGACGATAAGTCTGGCGGAGCTGTAAAGCGGCCATTACTCGTTCACGCAGCACTTCTGCTGGAAAAGGCTTTCGCAGATAGTCAAAGGCGCCCAGCTGGCGGGCTTGTTCTTGATCCTGCAGCCCTTCTGCTTCGCTGACTAACAACAGCGGAATATCATGGCAAGCGCGCAGCTGACGAAACAGCGAGCAGATTCTCAGGCCGTCCATATCAGGCTGGTATTTTTCTAAAACAATCACATCAGGTAAAGGCCCTTGCTGAAGGCGGGTAAATAAAGCTTCAGCCGAAGCCATCAGCTCAAGTTGATAATGAGGATTGGCAAATAAGCGCCGATACAGGGCGCCATACACTGACTGATCCGGATCGACAAACCAAACATAACCCATCACTGGATATTCTCCTCGGAGCCCTGAGCAGCCCCCCTACTCTATTCACGGTTATTTAAATTGTCTCACTAACGTCGCCAGATGTTCATATTTTAATAAAGATGAAACAATAAAAAAACCGACACCTAATTAAAGGTGCCGGCGAGATATCGTACATTCTGTTACGGACAGCTAAGCGTGAGCAAACAAGTCCTTAGCTGTCTCTGAAATGTTGATGGTTGTGATTTAAACTTTGGCCAGTTCGGCGTCTTCTTTGGCTTCTTTAGCGGACTTAGAAGAACCGTTGCCTGAAGGCGCTTCGACCGGAACGATGCGGGTCGGCAGGCCGTGTTTTTCACGTACTTTATTTTCAATTTCGAGCATGATGTGTGGGTTCTGCTGCAGGAACTCACGCGCTTTTTCGCGACCCTGACCGATTTTGTCGCCCATGTAGGAGTACCAGGCGCCACTTTTCTGGACAAAATCCAGTTCTTCGCCAAGATCCAGGACGCAGCCTTCGCGAGAAATCCCGTGACCATAAATCATGTCGACAACAGCTGTTTTAAACGGCGGGGCTACTTTGTTTTTGACAACTTTAATCTTAACGGCGTTGCCGACCATTTCGCCTTCTTTTTTCATCGCGTCAGCTTTACGAACTTCAAGACGCACAGAAGAATAAAAGCGCAGGGCGCGCCCGCCGGGGGTGGTTTCGGGGTTGCCAAACATCACGCCGACTTTTTCACGCAGCTGGTTGACGAAGATCACGACCGTGTTGGAACGGGCCGTAACTGGTGTGAGTTTACGTAAAGCCTGAGACATCAGGCGGGCCTGTTGACCCACGTGGGCATCACCCATTTCGCCTTCAATTTCGTTTTTGGTGACAAGAGCGGCAACCGAGTCCAGAACGATAATATCAACTGCGCCAGAGCGAATCAGCTGTTCGGTGATTTCAAGTGCTTCTTCGCCAGTGTTGGGCTGAGAAACGAGCAGAGAGTCGATGTCAACGCCGATGGCTTTAGCGTATTCGGGGTCCAGGGCGTGCTCTACGTCGATAAAGGCCGCGATACCGCCCTGACGCTGGGCTTCTGCAACGGCGTGCAGGGTAATGGTTGTTTTACCGCCAGACTCTACGCCGAAAACTTCGACCACACGACCACGGGGCAGGCCACCGATGCCAAGGGCGACGTCAAGTGACAGAGCGCCAGTTGGGATGGCGTCAACACGGGTGTTGGGTTTATCACCCAGGCGCATAATTGAGCCTTTGCCGAAAGATTTTTCAATGCCGCTGACGGCGAGTTCGAGCGCTTTGCGCTTGTCATCAGAGATCGCTAACGGTTTAGACATCTGTTTTTACCTTACCCATTCAAATAATGTACTTTGCATTGTATGCCGCCTGCTCAAAAGGAGTCCAGTAACACCTCTTTAACAGACTCATGAGTGCTGTTTGGGGATGTACTGCTGTCTGGAGTGATCTGCTTTGAACGGAAATGTTCAAGGATCTTTACGACATCATAGGTTTTATTATACCACATGTATCTGAATGTATAACAAGAGAAGAGCGTGTATAAAATTTGAGATTCCAGCGTGTGTTTAAAAGCCCTGTCTCAGGCACTTGTTTCAAGCGCTTATTCAGGCCAGTTGTCTGGAACTAAACCTTTCTCCAGCCTATGGCTTGCCTATGTTATACTCCATTAGGATTCTGAACCCTCCTATAATCTCCTAAAACCTCCCAGGATTTGAATGTTGGAACTGTCGAGCAAAGAAGCGCGTGAACTGGTCTGCCACACCTGCGGCTTCGTGAACATGATCGGCGAAAAATACTGCAGTGAGTGCGGCGCGCCTCTTAATCACGAGACTCCGCCCACGGCCAGACCGATGTATCCGCTTGGGGATGAAGACGATTTTGATTTGCCTCCGCCTGTGCCGGCTGTTCCCCCAACACCCGTTGCCGGTCTTGCCCCTGAGGGAGATAACACCCCACTACCGCGCGTTAGTGAAAAAACGCTTAATTGCCGTTATTGTGGTTCTAAAAATGCCTTGGGCAGTAAATACTGCTTTGAATGTGGCGCGCCCTTAGTTTCACATACGAATCCCAATCACAATGTTCAGAAAACAGCTTCTGCTGTGCGCTCACGCCAGAACTATCGTCCCCAGGAAGAAGAAACCGAAGGCCCTGCACCCTTACCGCCGAATACGGTTTTGCAGGGTCGTTATCAGATTACAAAGCGGATTGGTCAGGGCGGCATGGGTGCGATTTATCTGGCTGATGACCTGCGTTTTTCGCAGCGTGTTGCGGTTGTTAAAGAAATGCTCGATCACTTTACGGATCCTGAGCAGCGCCGACTGGCCACTCATAACTTTGACCGTGAAGCAGAGATGTTAGCTGAACTGAATCATCCTGGGATTCCGGAAGTTTATGACCGTTTTACAGAAGGCAATCGCCATTATTTAGTCATGGAATACGTCAATGGTGCAGATTTAGAGCAGCGCCTGATGAACCAGGACAATGAGCCCTTTGAAGAAAAAGACGTGCTTGACTGGGCGGTTCAGATCTGTGAAATTCTGCATTATCTACATGGTAAAAATCCGCCAATTGTCTACCGTGACATGAAGCCTGCCAATCTGATCCTGAATGAAGAGGGTCGGATATATGTGGTAGACTTCGGGATCGCCCGTCACTTCAATCCAACTAAAAAAGGCACTATGATCGGGACACAGGGTTACGCACCTCCCGAGCAGTACCGGGGCCAAGTCGAGCCGCGCTCAGATATTTATGCGCTGGCCGCGACGATGCATCATCTGCTTACGGGGCGTGATCCACAAGCTGAAGCACCGTTTAGTTTTCCACCCATACGTGAGCTGAACACACGCGTATCGTCACAGACTGACAAGCTGATTTCACGTTGTCTTAATAACGAGCCCGAAGACCGTTACCGTGATGCTATGGATATGAGCGAAGCCCTTAAAAAGGCCAACCGCCGCCACCCGGTATCAGGCAAAATCGAGCCGATTCAAGGGACAATGCCGATTCAGAGCCGGGGAATTTCGACCGCGTTGATGAAGCTGGGATTTTCGCACAAGCTGTTTTCCGTTGAGTGGCTCTTGCGAATTAACATCGTCCTGCTGATGATGATTGTTGTCCTGCTTGTTGTGCTGCTGGCTAAGAAATAGAAAGGGAATGCGTTTGTGACCACATCGGAGCAACCAGAGATCAGGCTGTCGCCTTCGGTCCCCGAAGAGCGGCTCGAAGTCGGCTACAAGCTGCGGGGGCGTTATCGCGTTGATGCATTCCTGGAAGTTCGTTCAGAAGCCAATTTATATCGCGCAGTAGACGAAGTTACCAATCTAACCGTGATTGTTAAAGAAAAAAAACGTCCCCAGAGCCGAGCGGCGATTGCCCAAAGTGCTTTAAAAAATCCTTGGTACGACGAATTTACGATTCTACGCTCGATTAGCTACCCCACAGTGGTAAAAGCTGTCGACATGTTTGAAGAAGCTGAGCGCTATTACCTCGTGATTGAGCAGCTTGAAGGCCGGGACTTGGGTTATTTTTTAACCAAACAAAAAGTGACGGTGCATCAAAGCTGTGACTGGATGATTCAGCTCTGTCAGTCTTTAAGCCAGCTGCATCGCCGCCGGATTGTTCACCTCGACCTCAATCCACGCTGTATCGTTGTCACTCAAGATCTGCAGCGTGTCCGTCTGACGGGTTTTAGCCGTGCCTTACAACTTCCGATTATGATTCCGGTGCAGACCAGCACGCCGGGTTATTCAGCCCCTGAACTTGAGCTGCAAGAAACCCACGCCATTGACGAACGTGCAGATATTTATTCACTTGGCGTGATCTGGCATCAGCTGGTAACCGGCTGTAACCCGATGAAACATCGCCGTGATGAAGATAATCTGCTGATTTTTCCTGAAGTAACGTATTATGTGCCAGACATTAATCCGCAGATCAACAGCATCATTATGAAGATGCTCGATCCTGAACCGCGTTATCGTTTTCAGAGCATTGACGAGGCCAAACGCGCGATTCTGGGCTTATTTCACAGCACGCCGTTTTACGCCAGCTTTATTACTGACGTTGGCGTGGTGCGTGAAGCCAATGAAGACAGCTATTTTGTGCAAGACTGGCACTATGTCAGCCAGACTCGTCGCGTCAGTCACGGGATCTTTATTGTTGCTGATGGCATGGGCGGGGCCCAGGCTGGTGAATACGCCTCGGCTTTAGCGACTCGTGAAGTCTCACAGGTCATTAATTCACGCTTTGAACAACTGGAGCAACAGGGCAATCAAGAGCTCAATCTGCCAGATATTCTCGAAGAGGCAATTAAAAAAGCCAATCGCAGTATCTACGATGCCGCTAAACGTAATCCGATGTACCAGGGCATGGGTACAACTGTGACTGCTGCAGTTGTCTATCAGGGCATGCTGCAT
>CAJYHH010001107.1 GCA_913773825.1 Candidatus Sericytochromatia bacterium
TGTTTGAATAAGCATTTTATTGGTTAATATCGCTTTGTTTTTGATGGTATAAAGACTTTTGTCCTCTTGTCCATTCGTCCTCAGTCCTTTCGTCCTCCCTGTCCTCTTCCTGTACAATGTCTGAATCGAAAGGGTTCGGTCATGACAGACAGCACGATTGAAACAACTAAGGGGATGCCCCTGCACACGCGTATTTTTATTGGCATGCTGGTAGGCGTGCTGGGCGGGATTCTGGTCCAGGCCCTAAAGCTGCCTGAAGATACGGTCAATTTGCTGGTGCAGTGGGTTAAGCCAATTGGCGACATCTTTTTGCGGATGTTGTTTATGCTGGTGCTGCCGCTGATTATGTCTGCTCTGATTCTCGGTGTGGCTGAGCTTGGCGATGTCGGCCGAATTGGCCGGCTGGGCCTTAAAACCCTGCTGTACACACTTTTTGCTTCAGGGATTTCTGTGGTGGTTGGGATTGGCGTGTATAACCTCTTCCAGCCCGGTAAAGCTCTGTCAGCAACAGACCGTCAGTTTTTAGTTGAGCGCTTTTCAAGTCAGGCCGGTACGGTTCAGCAGAATCTTCAGGCCGCTCAGGAAAAATCACCTGCAGATATTTTAGTTTCGCTGTTTTCGCGCAACCCGGTTGAAGATATGGCGCGAGCCTTTGACCCCACTTATACAGGTGGGGGCTTACTGGCTGTGATGGTGTTTGCGCTGATTTTAGGTCTGGCCCTGTCGGTTTCAGATCCAGTGAAAGCAGAACCAGTCAAGAAGTTTTTAGAAGGCGTCTATGAGATGGTGATGCAGGCGATTGGCTTTGGTATGAAGCTTGCGCCCTTTGGCGTGGCGGCCCTGCTGTTTGTGCTGGTCTCGACGCTGGGATGGTCTATTTTAATGCTGGTGATCAACTATGTGTTAGTTGTGTTGCTGGCATTAAGTATTCAGCAGTTTATTGTCTATGGCCTGATTCTAAAATTCCTGGCCAAACGCTCACCGATTGACTTCTTTAAACGCATCGGCACCGTAATGCTAACCGCTTTTTCAACTTCGTCCAGTAATGCGACTTTGCCAACCGCGATTCGTGCCAGCATTGATAAACTCGGCTTGCCCAAAGAAGTCGCCCAGTTTGTGTTGACCATTGGCTGTACCGCCAATCAAAATGGCACAGCTTTATTTGAAGGCATTACCGTGCTGTTTCTGGCTCAGTGTTTTGGCGTCAACCTGACTTTTTCTCAGCAGGTGGTGGTGGTCTTTTTATCGATTCTGGCCGGAGTCGGTACAGCCGGCGTGCCTGGTGGCTCGCTGCCGCTGATTATGGGCGTGCTGGTTTCACTTGGCGTACCCGGTGAAAGTATTGCGATTATCTACGGCGTGGACCGCATTCTCGATATGAGCCGTACCGTCTTAAACGTCACCGGTGATATTGTCGCCGCCACCGTTATTAGCCGCTTTGAAGGACACGAGCCGCAGGTAGAGCATTAGAGAGTGATGGGTTTTGACGGCTACGCCGTCGTTTTGAATGGTGGGTGATGAGTTGTGAGTTTTAATTCACTCTGCCTTGTGTCTTTGTCTTAAACCCATCACTTAAGCCTTAGCCGTTGTCAGATCTGCTGACTTACAGATAAGGACAGCATTGCTACCCACCACACGAGCGTAGCTCGTTACAGCCACTTGGTGAGCAGATAACGCGGGTGGGTGATAAAGTCTGCTTTTTCGTAAGCGCGCTGGGCACGGGTATTTTCGTGTTCAACTTCCAGACGTAAGGTGCGGATGCCTAAGCTGCGGCAAAACTGCGCCAGAGCTTCAATGACCTCACCGCCTTGGCCCTGGCCACGAGCGGATTCTTCGAGATAGATTTCATCTAAAAAAGCGGCTTTGCCCTGAAACTCCAGGCTGTACCAGAAGGTGACTACTGCGTAGCCAACCGGCAGATGTGGCTGAACGGGATCTGTGACCAGCCAGATTCGGCCATTGTCTGGCAGCTCCAGTAAGCCGACAACGGCGGCTTCAACTGCAGGAGTATATTCAAGTCCATCCAGGGCGTAATAAGCCTGCATCATCTTAAGCACTTGCGGCAGTTCAGCTAAGCTGGCAGGCTGCAGGTCTAAGCGGCCGGTATTGAGGGTTTGGGGCGTTGAGTTCAAGGGGTGCCTCCGAGGACTTGTTGGTAATCAGCTTCGACGACATAGTACCATCCCAAGGTGCTGAGACGATGGTAGACCGTCAGACGCTGAGGATTAAGCGGATCATCAGGTAGTTGACCATTAGGGCGAGCTTGTTTGATGGCGGCGATCACAGCTGGATGAGGATATGTTTTAAGCGTGTTTTGCTCGTCGATTTCCAGGCGGTCTTTGGGTTTGGCGGCATCTCCGCTTTTGAGAATAATTTCACCCTTGTCATTGAGCAGATAGCCGTTTTGAAAGGCCGGAGCATCTGGCAGGCGCAGAAAGGTTTTGTCGATATAGTCAATCCGCATATCAATGCCCACAGTGCCTAAAAAGCGCTGTTGCTCGTCAAAGATGCCCTGGGTACAGGGGATTAACAGACCGCCGACGGGGTCATCATAAGGTGCACCCCAGACAATTTTATGTTTGTTGAGCGACTGGCCGTAATAGGGCCGCAGACGGGGATCATAGCCAATTGTGGGTTCATCGTGGCCAGGGTAAAAATATTCAATCCCTTCTTTGATGCAGATATAAGACCACATCAGCGGGACACCCTGATTGGCCAGCAGCGGATTCCAGCGATCAGCCGGAATAGGCGGGCCATCGGTGTAGCTATCCATCAGCACTTGTTTAAGCGTATGGCGCAAAGGTGAAAGCTGGCGCAAAAATGGCGCTGCAGCAGCTTGCTTCAGCCCAGGTGGCAAAATAAACACTGGCCAGTTTGGGCTGATTTCACCCGTGTAATAAGGCGAAGTGATTAAATCAGGGGTAACAAAGCGTTTGCCAGCTGGTTGATGGGGATCGTTGATATACCAGGGATCTGAGCTCGGCTGGCCATGGTTGAGCGCAAAAGTTGCGGCTTTAGACAATCCCTGCAGCAGGCCTTCTATTTTTTGAAAATAAATATCGGTGCGCTGACCTTGAAGTGAGACCTGTGAAACAAAGCCTAATAGCCTGGCTTCACGCGCTCTGACTTGTTCCAGCGTGTGTTGATGATGCATCATTCCGCCAATCACGCCCGTCGCCATTACAATAATCAGTCCGAGTAAGACCATTAATGAAAGCTCTCGATGTTGCCCAACCCAGCGAACCAGTTTGCGCCAGGTATTATCAGGGTGGGCGGTTGGCGCTTTGCCGCGTAAATAAAGCCGCACATCGTCGGCCATTTCCATCACGCCACTGTAGCGAGCGGGTGCCTTTTGGGCAGTGGCTTGATCGACAATGGCCTGCAGCTCAAGCGGGATTTTATAAGCGGATTGATAAGCTGCCCAAGGTTCTTTTTCGGCTTTTAAGACTTTTTTGAGCAGCTCAATCGGGGTGCTGGCTGTAAAAGCAGGCTTAAGCGTCAGCAGCTCGTAGAGAATCAAACCCATCGCAAATAAATCACTGCGGCCATCAAGCTGATCGTTTTTACCTGCAGCCTGTTGCGGTGACATATAGCGCGGGGTGCCCAATATCTGGCCGGCGCGGGTGCGATCTTCAGGATTGTTTTCTGTTTCGGGTTCAGCAAGTTCAATCCAGCCTGCCGGCATCTCGTCGCCGTGGTTCATGACGCGGGCAATGCCCCAGTCCATCACATACACTTCGTTATAAGGGCCAACCATGATATTAGCGGGCTTTAAGTCGCGATGAATCACCCCTTTATTATGGGCATATGCCACAGCATCACAGGCTTTAAGAAAATAATCTAATAGTTGAACCAGACTGTGCTCAGCATCTGGCTTTTGACCCTTATCATAAAAGCTGCGGGTTTCGCTAATCAGCTCTTTAAAGGTTTTGCCCTGCACCAGTTTCATTGAGTATGCAAGTGAGCCATCAGCTTGAACCTCCATGCCATAAATCGGCACAATATGGGGATGGTCAAGCTGGGCCGTAATCTGGGCTTCGCGCAGAAAGCGCGCTAAGGCGCCGCGATTGCTTTGGGTCAGCAGCTGTTTATAAGCGACTTTGCGCTGTAAGTCGCGGTCTTTGGCGAGATGAACCAGACCC
>CAJYHH010001108.1 GCA_913773825.1 Candidatus Sericytochromatia bacterium
GGGCACCACCGGTGCCAGTATGCTGCTGATTCGGCCTTTATTAATGGCCAATCAGGCCCGACAGCATAAAACCCATTTAATGGTGTTTTTTATTTTTATTGTTGCCAACTGCGGCGGCCTGCTGACACCTTTAGGCGATCCGCCTTTATATCTGGGCTTTTTACACGGGGTCCCGTTTGGCTGGACCCTGCAGCTCTGGCCCCAGTGGATCACGATGGTCGGCGCGCTGCTGTTTGTGTTTTTAATGCTGGATTCCTGGTATTTTGTGCGCGAAGAACTGGCAACCCAAGAAGAACTGACCCGCGCCCTTGATGCCAAGGCAAGCGGTGAGCGCTTTCGGATTAAAGGCGCCTTGAATCTTGTGTTTTTGGCCGGCGTCATTGCAGTTATTCTGGGCTCTGGCTATATCGTTTCGCCCTGGCTGCAGAGCATCACTGATACCAGCAGCGCAGAGCTTTACACCAAGTTGTTTCAGGCAGTGGCAATGGCTGTTATGGCGGGCCTGGCCTATCTGACAACCTCACCCAAGATTCGCGAAGCCAATCACTTTAACTTTGAGCCCATCAATGAAGTGGCCTGTCTGTTTGTCGGCATTTTTGGTGCGATGATACCAGCCCTCAAAATTCTTGAAGCTAAGGGCAGCGCTCTGGCTTTGTCTTCACCGGGCCAGTATTTTTGGGCCACGGGCATCCTCAGCGGCTTTTTAGACAATGCCCCGACTTATCTGACCTTTGTAACGCTAGGCGTCAGCCAGAACGGTCTAGATGCCGGCCAACTGCATCTTTTTGCTGAGCGCTTCCCAGCCCTTTTAGCCGCCATTTCGACGGGCGCGGTGTTTATGGGTGCTTTAACTTATATTGGCAATGGCCCCAATTTTATGGTCAAGGCGATGGCAGAACATGCCGGGATTAAAATGCCGTCGTTTGGCGGTTATCTGCTTTGGTCCTGCCTGTTCTTGTTGCCGCTGCTGCTGCTGACGCATCTGCTGTATTTCTAGTTCAGATAGCTGATGCTCAGGATCAAAATTCTGAGTATTCTGAGCATCAGTCCAAAGGCAGATATCACACCACTTAGCACAAAAAAGGCCGCTAACGCGGCCCGTGATTTCAAGCATTAAAGTCAATTCACTTAAAAAGGCTAAAACAGTTCTGGTTTTTAGCCTTTGACTGGTCTAGAAAGTCGATTGAGCGACAGGCTAAGGGCCTGCTGCCCCTGCATAAGCGGGCTGCCAGACTGACGTAAGGAACCGTCAAGCTGAACCTCCAGCAAACTATCGGACTGAAGCTTTTGATGCCGCTTTGGCCGTGCTTTGCAGGCTGGTTTTGGGACAGGAGCCGCGACCTGTTGGGTCTTTCTGGCTTCATTAGGCCATGCAAGGGTTTTGATGTTTTTCATAAAGCTTACTCCGATGTGTATTGATCTATCTAAACTGTTGCAAGCGCATAGACGCTTTGTCTTTAATCTCCTTTAAAGTGAAGCCCTAAAAAGCTCTTGATTAGCCTGACGAATCAGGTTCTGGGCCTGAGCATTTGCACTTTTGAATCATCACGCAGTGCTAAAAACAGCCCCTCGTCCGCCTCATAAAATAGGTAAATATCATGAAACGAACCAGTAGCGCCAGACTGGTGGCCATCACCAGCAGGGCCAACAAGATTTTAAGTTCATCGTGCATGATTGGGATCAAGATTCCGAGGCATTTGACTTAAAATAGAAAAGCTATTAAATTATAGTAACACTATTAAATAAATTGGCAAGTCAGAACACCTGAGCTCCCCCTCGAGATGAAAGAATCATTTAATCTGCCTAAGCGGCTTGTTGAATCATCTGTTTGGCTGCCCTTACCTGAGAAATTTTTAAACAACCATGAAAACAAAACAACCTTTCAAGACACCCTTTGTTTTAACAATCGTCATGTTAGGCCTCACAGTTGCGCTTACGCTCTATTGGGGCTGGCCAATCTGGAGGCAACATCAGCTTCAAATCCAACAGCGGCAAGAGATTCACAATCAGGTCGAAACGCTTTTAAAACAACATCATCCAGATGGGCTCTGGCTGCTCCAAGCCCTTGATAAGCTGCCTCTAAAAGTCAGGCTGGATGCAAAAAGATCGATTACCAGGAAAAAAATTGATCCGGTTGCGCGCTATATGCCAAGCCCAGACCTCAAAGAAATCCTGTTGCGTTTTGGGACGCTGATTCATGAAAGCAGTCACGCTTATCATTTTCGGGCAGGACTTGTGGAAGCGGTCAATCAGCAACGGAATGTCAAAGAAACAGACTCATTCTTAAAATTGTGGTTGAGTCCACAAGAGACTTTTTTTGTAGATGCTGGTGCTCGTTTTCCAGCTCGAGAAATAGTAAAACAGATTCCCAAGAGCGCTCAAACAGACCGATTTAAAGTATATATCGACAATCCGGATGTCGATTTAGCCACCCAAGCAGATGGATTATCAGGTTTATTAGATGAATGGCTAGCCTATTATCAGGGGATTAGAGCCGAAATGGCCTTGCTGAATCATGCTTATAGCCAGCGTGATCAGATCCCTGAAGCTGAACGTCAGATCTGGTTAGATTATGCCTCGACGATGAGCGATCAATATTTGGCTTATTATGAGTTTAAGCTGTATATCTTAGCCTATCTGGCTAAAGCCCAAAGCGATTACCCTGGATTCTATCAAAGCCTTTTGCAAGATCCTGAGCTCAAGCGTGTTTTAGCCTCAGCGAACCGAGCTTATCTGGATTTAATTCCGAGATATTTAGCTGTACGTCACCATTTTGTTGCGGGTAGCTCGCTTGACGCCAAGCGCTATTTAAAAGACTTACAAGTCAAAGAACAGCGCTTAAAAGCGGAAATAAATAAGCCAGCTTATCAGCAGCTAGAAAAACGATTTATGCTTTAGCAATAGGCCATGAGGCCTATAAAGTGACACTTCACAGCATCTACAAGGGATGCGCAAGCAGTGCGATAGGCTCTCAACAAGGTGAACCTATCGCACTGCTTGCGTTAAGCTAACGCCCGTTTCCTTGAAAAAAACATGGAAACGGGTTCCCTTACCTGGCTCACTGCAGACCCTGATCCCCCCCCCAAGGGCTTCAGCCTGGGACTTGATCAGATAAAGTCCCAGGCCTTTTCCTTCGATATGAGGATGAAAGCGCATATAGAGTCTGAAGAGCTTCTCTCGAACAAGGCTGAGGTCAAGTCCCAGGCCGTTATCCTCGACCTCGATCCAGATATACTCATCGTCCCGGCCGCTGCGAATAACAATGTGCGGCTCTTGATCGGGCCGGGCGTATTTGACGGCATTGGAAATCAGATTATATAAAATACTTTGGATATAAGCCTGGACACCGAAAAAACGGTTCACTTCCAGTTGCGTCTTTACCCAGCCTCTGAGGGCGGGATACAGCGTTTCTAAATGGGTTAAGGTCCAGGCCAGCTCAGATTCCAGATCGATCGGTTTGCTGACCTCATCCCGGTGGCGGCGAATATTGAGAATGCGATTGAGATCCTGGATCGTTTCATCCAGCCGGGATACCGTTACGCCAAAGAGGGCAAACGTCTCAGCTCCTTGAGGTAAAATATGACCTTCAAAATCCATTAAGTTCACCAGGCCTAGCAAATTGGCGACGGGTGCACGCAGATTATGAGAAATAATATATGTAAATTGATTCAGATCATCGTTTTTGGCAATCAACTCCTGAATCAGACGATTTTTTTCTTCTGCGGCCTGTCTGGCTTCAGTGATATTCTGGAGCACAACAAGCATGCGATGAACGCCGCTCTCTTGATCTTTGAGCGGCACCAGACTGAGAGCATAGCCCTTCTCGCCCAGATCGATCTCAAAGCCCTGCTGTTGACCGCTAAACGCCTGACTCAAGCTGTTTTTGACCTGGCCGCGGACAGCCTCGGGAAAACAGTCTAAAAAAGACTGGCCCGCTTGCAGCCGCAAACTGGGATCCGTTTCCTGACCTTCGGCAAAAATGCAGTTATAGCGGTGATCCAGCACCATAACCAGACCACGCGGGAAGTTTTCAGCAATGGAGTGGTAAAGCTGCTCATGCTGATGTAAACGATATTCGGTCTCTTTACGCTGGGTGATATCTCTAAAGTTGCAGATCAGGCCCTGTAGATGAGGCTCATGCTGCAAATGGCGCAGATTACATTCAACCCAGATCCAGCTCTGGCTGCGATGACGCACGCGGAATTCAATCTGGCTGCTGGTAGACGTTTGGCTGGCGAGCTCTTCATAGTGGTTTTTTACGGCAATCTGATCCTGGTCATGCACCAGATCGAACAATTTTATGGCTTGCAGCTCTTGGGTGGTGTAACCAAGTAGCCGTTCTGTCGAAGCGCTCACGTAGCTTGCAATACCTTGGGTATTGATCACCAGAATCCCGTCGGTGCTTTTCTCGATCAGGGTGCGGAAAGTTTCTTCGCTTTGGCGCAGGGCGGTTTCATAACGGCGCTTTTCGGTGATGTCGCGAGACACCCCAATGAC
Source organism: Candidatus Sericytochromatia bacterium (assembly GCA_913773825.1). Lineage (GTDB taxonomy): Bacteria > Cyanobacteriota > Sericytochromatia > UBA7694 > UBA7694 > CAJYHH01. Next base: position 4,498 of record CAJYHH010001108.1, read on the forward strand.
GCCCAGCGGAACGCGATCCGCGCTGTAAATCACGTCCAGACGCAGCGTGACCCAGATCCAATTTCCGTCTTTGTGAAGACAGCGCACTTCTGGATTACTGCGCGTGGGATTGTCACCGCGCTGATAATTTGCCACAAAAGTGGGGGCATCAAAGACCGGAGCCAGCGCAGCAATCGAGAGCTGGAGCGCTTCTTGCTCTGAGTAACCATAGGTTCTTTCGGCGCCTTTGTTCCAGTAAGTAAGCTGACCCTCGAGATCACAGACCACAACGGCATCGCTGACATGGGAAAGAATATCTGATTGAAACTGAAGCAACTCTTCCCGGCGCTTACGCTCGCTGATATCGGTCTGGAGCACAATATAACAGCTTGGGTCACCCAAGTTATTTACAACCGGCGTAATAGATACTTCACACCAAAAAGGCTTACTGTCACGGTCATAAAAAAGCACTTCAGATTGAATCGCCTGCTGCTGCTTCTGGGCATGACGGAGCTGCAGCAAGGTATCAGCACTTGTTTGTTCACCCTGCTGCAGCACCAGCGGATCTTGACCGATCAGCTCACTGAGACTGTAACCGGTTTGAGTCTGGCAGGCAGCATTGGCATAATCAATCCGGAACGAGGCGTCAGTAATCAAAACCATGCTGGGAATTTGCTGAGCCACCAGCGATAGTTTATGTAGTTCGCCCTGGGCCTGACGCAGCTCCGAGATATTTTGAAAAGTGCCAAACAAGCGAATCGTTTTGCCATCAAGTTGAGTCGGCCGACAAGTCGCGCGCACCCAGGCTTGTTCGCCATTGCCGCGCCGGAACGCAAGCTCCAGATCATAGGGTTCTCCAAATTCACTTGCTCGCTGCAGGGCCCGCTCAAGCCGGGCCCGAGACTCAGGTAAATAGAAGCTCAGTGCTTTTTGAACATCCATGGCTTGATTCAGGGGTATCCCATAAATCGCATAGACTTCTGGCGTAAAGTGAATCTGACCGCCTGGCAGCTCAACTTCCCAGCCACCGATGCCCGTAAGTTGCTGAGTATCAAGCAGCAGATCGCGATTTTTTTTATCGGCTGTAATATCCAGTACCGTGGCGACCTTAAAAAGGGAGCCGTCTGGATGCTTAAGGGGCTGGGCCGTGACCATAATATCGACATAGCTGCCATCCGGGCGAGAGAGTCGCCATTCCCGCGGGGGTTGCGAACCCGTGCGCACAAAGTCTTCATGATAGGCACTCGCCTGTTCCCGCAGGTTTGGTGGCACCAGTTCCGACAGATGATGGCCTAGCAGTCCCTCGGGCTCGCGGCCCTGAATCTGGCAAAAACGCTGATTGACCTTGTGAAGCACGCCTTGTTCATCAATCAGACAAAGGCCAACATCCGTGGCGGTGAAAATGGCGTCGATAAGCTCATTTTGTTGCTCAAGCGTCTGCCGAGCCTGTTCTTGCAAAGTGATATCAAAACAGGACACGGCAATGCCCATGGCCTGCTGTTGAGGGCCGATGACCGGGATAAGCTCATAACGCAGCCAGCGGCGACCCTCAGGACCTTCAATCTGGATATCCTCGCGCAGACTGCCTGCCTGAGGGGCCTGCTGAAGCAGCGGCAGCAGGGCCTGCAACACCGTGGGTGGCAGGCTGTCGATAAACAGCATATTGTCAGTCAGCGGGCGTTGATAGAGCTGCTGATGCAGAGCGACCGCCTGCTGATTATAAGTCAGAATCCGGTATGCGGTATCGACCAACAGAAAGGCCTGGGACGTATTGTCGAGTAAGGCCCTCAAATTGGCTTCTGAGGTCAGCAGCCCTTGCTCTTTTTGCTCAAGCAGGCGATGAGCAGAGCGTAGCTCACTATACGCAACCTGAATTTCTTCGTTGCTGGTGTGGAGCTCTTCATTAGATGTCGACAATTCCTCGTTTGACGCCTGGAGCTCTTCATTGGCCGACTGCAGTTCTTCATTGAGCGCCTGTTGCTGTTGTTGGGCCAGATCTAATTGCCCAACCAGCGCATTGAGTCGCGATTCACGCATCGCAAGCTCTTGCCGGAGCTCATCAATGCGCAAAGATGCCTGGCTCAGATCAGTTTCAGGCGTGTTGGCGTGAAGCGGGACATGATAGGGCATCGGCTCAAGGCTTTCAAACACCACCAGCATCCTTTGCTGGCCTGGTTTCCCTGGATGCACGCGCAGCTTCACCCACTGATGTTCATCTGTGCCAAAACTTTGAGGAAAGCTCGAAACGCAGCGCTGCTCCTGCTGGGCCTGAAGCAGCAGACTTCTGAGCTCAAGCCGCAGTTCGGGTCGACAGACGCTGAGCAGCTGATGGGTAGCGGGCCCCTGAGGCAGCGTCAGATAGGCCGAAACATCGCCAAATACCTGCTGCAATTCATATGCGTCATTGATTAACACATGCGAATGAGCATACAGCTCAGAGAACATCTGCTGGACGGCCAGATCATCGTGCTCTGGCTTGAGGTTTGTTGTCAGACCCGTGACTAATCGGGATGACGATTGCAGGTAATCCCTATGCAAGGGCGTGCGGGTTTTGCTGCGGCGAAAAATTTTGAGGTCTGATTGCACCGGCTCAAACAGACCCTGCCCGGCCTGGACACTTTCAGACTTGCCAAGGATCAGCAGACCGTCAGAATGAAGCCCAAAATGAAAGCTTGGGAAGACTTGTTTTTGTACGTCTGCGCCCAGGTAAATCAAGAGATTGCGGCAAGAAATCAGATCAAGCTTATGAAAAGGAGGATGCATCGTCAGATCGTGCTGAGAAAACACCACCATGCTGCGCAGGGATTTATCAATTTCAAAATCGTTGTCGTGGCGAACGAAGTAAGCCGCGAGGAGTTCAGGGGGCACCTGCTTAAGGGCTGTCTCGGGATACCTGCCACTGCGGGCCTGCGCCAGGGCCCGTTCATCAAGGTCGGTCGCAAAAATCTGAACAGGCGTTTTAATCTGGTGTTTGTGCTTCAAGCGATGCAGCAAGAGCGCATAAGTATACGCTTCTTCACCCGTTGAGCAGGCCGGAATCCAGAGCCTGATGCTCTCACCTGAACCTTTGCTTCGCAATAGCTCCAGCAGATAGTCCTCTAGCCAGCTGAAGACTTCCGGATCGCGATAAAAAGCCGTTACGCCAATCAGCAGGGTTTTAAACAGCATATCGAGCTCCTGCGGACGGGTCTGAATCCAGGCCAGATAGGCCGTCAGTTCAGGCAAATTCAGCATGATCTGACGATGCTGAATTCTGCGCAATAATGAACTTGGCTTATACGCCCTAAAATCTGTGCCGCAGCGCTGGGCCAAAAGTCGTAAAATCTGGTCTAGCGGTTCGCTGCCAGATTCAGCCAGCATGCTTGCCCCAGACCGGTCGTCGACTTCAGCAATCAGTTTCTGAATTTTAGCCCCAATCTCAGCGGGCGGCAGAAGATAATCAATATGTCCAGTCTGAATGGCCGCCAGAGGCATGCCCGGCAGCTGAGCGGACTCGGGCGGCTCAGCAAAAGTCCAGCCACCTGCCCGCTTGACAGGCGCTAATCCCTTGGCTCCGTCCTGGCCACTGCCGGAAAGAATAACCGCAATGGGATGCCAATCAGTCTGATGAGCCAGATCGCGAAATAATTGATCCAGCGCGGAGTTAAGCCTGCTTGCCTCAGATGATGGAACCAGCTGAAAGCAGCCTTTAAAAAATCTGGGCTCCATCTGATCCGGCGTAACATAGACCATCCCTGCTTCAAGCCGCATCGCAGGCTGAATCCTGACAACAGGCCAGGGAGAAGTTGCTCTGAGCTGCCCGATTAACGGCCCGATTTGCGGCCCGATTTGCGGCTCGTGCAGCAGCGAGCGTTGCGGCTGGGCAATTATCACGGATAGATTACGAATTTCGACTGGCAGGCCCTGCAAAAATTCATTGATAGGCTCCAGATCATCAAAAGTTGCGCCGATTACAACCAGGTACTGTAGTGCAAATAAATCATGGGCAACAGACATGGGGATGGTCCTCAAAAAAAGCAATAAACAGGCATTTTCGTCCTCAGTGTAGCGAATGACTCACGTTTTGGACAGTCTATTATTTAAACAGTCTATTAATTTCACTGATTCCGGTACTGACGCAAACGTTCAGGCTAAAACCAGAGTTAGTCAAATTGAAATCATCTCAAACAGCTGGATCTGCGCTGAGGCTTTGGCCGTTCCGTCATGGCGATGAAAGCGCTTTAAAGTGTCGGGCTCTTAAGCATCGCCAGGGTCATCTGCTCAAGAAAGACCGCAATTTCTGAATAGTCGCCATCTTTGATTTTTAGCTCTGTCAGGCGCGGCATATATTGAGCAAACAAAATCTGCCGATGAGCTGTTTCAATCAGGCTGCTGACAAGCGCCTTAGGACGGGCATAATTGGGCTCAAGCTCATGGATCATCGCGCCAATTTTAGCCAGGAGCTTTTCATAGCCCATAAACAGGGCCTGATTGTCCTGTGAATCGAGCGTAAGATAGATTTTAGGCGATTCCCGCACCACAATCCGGCAAAGCGCCGCTTCATCCACATGCGCAAAAAAGGGATCGTAGATCGCTGAGTTAGCGAGCATTTCAAGCGCCTGACGCAGCCGCTTACCAGGATCTGCTGGTATGTGCTCCAGCTGGTCGAGGCGATAATTTAACCATTCCCAATACCAGGCAACCAGATAACGCAGCAGCTGGTATTTATCTTCAAAATAGCGATAAATCGAAGCTTCAGTTGAGGGAATTTCAGCTGCCAGTTTACGAAAGGTCAGATGTTCAAAACCCTGCTGATCCATCAGGGTAATGGCAGATTCAACCATCTTTTTGCCAAGCAGAGTCCGCTCGGGATCTCGCAGATAAAGTTGCTCGTTGAGGGTAAAGGGATATTTTTTATGGCTCATAAGGGCTGTCCCATTTTACCCCCAATCCCGTTTAGGTGGCAGGCTTTATTGATACCTTAAGACTCTGTATTTGAGACCTACTCGCCCTGGTAAATCTTGACCTGGACTTTACCTGCTTTATCGACCCAGCCGTGGTACATGCCTTCGCTATTAAAGGGTGTGGCAATATTGCCGTCTTTATCAACTGAGACCACGCCCCCTTCACCACCGATTTTAACCAGTTTGTTCATAACCACTTCATTGGCGGCCTGCTGCAGACTCTGTTTGCCGTAGGCCATCAGGGCAAAGATATCGTGGCCGACCACGGAGCGAATAAAAAATTCACCGTGACCCGTTGCAGAAACAGCCACGGCCTGATTATTGGCATAGGTGCCAGCCCCAATAATGGGCGAGTCACCAACGCGGTTCCAGCGCTTATTAGTCATCCCGCCCGTAGAAGTCGCAGCAGCCAGATTGCCGGCTTTATCTAGAGCAACGGCCCCGACTGTGCCTTTATGGCTGGTTTTGCGGGCTTCGGCTTTGACTTCCTGCAACAAATCCCATTTTTCCTGGGTATAAAAATAGTCCTGGCTGACTAAGCTAAAACCCTGCTGTAAAGCAAATTCCTCAGCGCCCGCACCGGCTAACATCACATGCGGGGATTTTTCCATCACTGCGCGGGCCAGCGAGACCGGGTTTTTAATGTGACGCACCCCTGCAACAGAACCCGCTGCCAGGGTTTTGCCGTCCATAATCGCGGCATCCAGCTCATGAGCCCCCTCATAAGTAAACACCGAGCCTTTGCCAGCGTTAAACAAGGGTGAGTCTTCTAAGACTTTAACTGAGGCTTCTACGGCATCGAGACTGCGGCCACCGCTTTTAAGCACGGCGTAACCCGCCTGCAGGGCTTTATTGAGATCAGCTTCATAGAGTTTACGCTTATCGGGGGTCATCTGGGCTTTGGGCAAGGGGCCTGCACCTCCGTGAATCGCAAGGGCAATAGGCGGTTCAGCAGCCTGAACATGAGCAAGTAAAGTCAGGGAACAAAGCGCAACAAGGGCGGCAAGTTGGGTTTTCATCCAGATGTCCTCGATTGATTTACAACTGATTAACGACAGGTTTTGCTATGTATTGAAACACATCAGCGCGATTGGTCAAGTGCGCAGCTATCTGCATCTTTGTAAATGCTAAGTTGCCATGAGCGACTGCCTATAGCCCAGAGACTTTTCTTCTTCTATACTGAAGCATTCCC
>CAJYHH010001109.1 GCA_913773825.1 Candidatus Sericytochromatia bacterium
AAGCTGCGCGCCTCTGAGATCAAGGTTGACACCAGCACGCTGTAGGCTTTCAAGTGCCTGTAACGTCGTTTGAGCATTGCCTAAGTCACCACTTGCTCCAACAGCCGTTATTCCTTGAGCTCCAACACCCAGAGTGAGACCATTGCCTAAAGTCGAACGAGCAGATGAAATTTGGTCTCTCAACGTATTTAGCGTTTGGCCATTGACCTTGATCGCGCCTCCGTCCCCAGTTGTCAAGCGGGCTCCGGTTAAACCCTGTGAGCCAAGCTGACCTGCAATACCAGCCAACTGATTTAACTGACTTTCATTCAAACTGACTGATTGAGTAGATGGAACACCAGGTTGAGTAGATGGAACACCAGGAACAGGAGCACTTTCAGTGCGCGTTGTTCCTTCAGTAGGCGTAGAGGGTGTAGTACTGGCACTAAAAGCAATTTGCCCATTCTGAACACTTGCTGAAACCTTAACACCCGAATTATTGAGCAAGCCAATAGCATCTGCTGCAGCGCTTAATTGTTGTAACTGAGAACCATTTAAAGTTTGAGCATTTTCGCCTGTACCCAGCTTAATAACAGCAGCGTTACCATCACCAGCAGTAACAGATACATTTAATCCACTTCCAGCCAAAGCGGCTAACTGCTGAGCCTGAACAGCACTTACCTGAGCCCCACCGCCACCAGCAGCCGTGCCAATCTGAATAGATTGCGCAGTTTTATTATCTGTTCCGCCTAAAGTTGCTCCTACCTGAAGTCCAGCTGCTGCTGCAGTTTGAATCTGCTGGAGTTGCTCTTGAGTCAAACTGACATTAGTCTGACCACCAATTGTCGCAGTAATTGAATTACCTTGAACAGAAAGATTGGTAACACCAGCATTGCTCAATTGAATCTGAGCAGCCTGAGCCAAATTGCCTCCGTTTGCAGAAGTAATGGTTGCCAGATTCAGCGTCTGAGTTGCACCTGAATTAGCTCCAGGATTAGAACCTGATGTCACAGTTCCATCAGAACTTCCCCCGCCTCCACCTACGGCAACATTGCCATTTAAACTTAAGGTTGAGCCCGCATTTGACTGAGCAAGCACACCTTTACCAGCAGCTTGCTGAATCGTTTGCAGAGCACGTTCTCGATCAGAGCCCCCAGCAGCTAAAGCCGCGACAACGTCTGTCCCAAGCTTGACGCCATTTGCTGTCACCTGACCACCATTGTTAGCAAAGCTGACACCCGCAAGTTGACTGCCTTCACCTGCTGCAGCTGTATTCAGCGCCCTTAAACCCACTTCCGCCTGAATGGCCTGAACACCCGCCTGAACACGCTGCTGAATTTCAGGCGCACTCAGATTACGCTGAGTGCCATTTTCGGTAATTTTTGCGCCTTGCAGCTGCTGAGTTGCTGCATCTGCAAAATTATTGGCATCTTGAGCAGTAAAGGTGTTTCCTTGGGTAGCAGTCTGCGCGAGTGCTCCCACGTTTGATTGGCCACTGACCTGGCCAACACCATCACGCGCTACGGCATTACCATTTCCGGTTGCGTTGGCAATTGCTCCAGCACCTTTATTAATTCCTGTTGTTAAGGCACCAGCAGCTGTGCCAATGCCGTTACCAAGTGCCTTAAAGCCTTCTTCAAAGGGTTTAA
>CAJYHH010001110.1 GCA_913773825.1 Candidatus Sericytochromatia bacterium
CTACACAAGAGTCTGACCTTTAGTTTAACAGCTGAAGCAAAGGCTTGGGATGGCTTTGAATCAGACTGGCGCTTCTGACAAAGTGCTTAATTAAATTGATTCAGAGTTAGGCTTTTTTTGCTGCGAAGCTTGCCGAAAGGGGGCTGATCAGGCTATTTGTGAGGGTGTCCCCGTAGCAAACTTTCCAGGAGCTTGTTTATGTCCGTTGAAAATTCTGCTGTCGAGAAAGCCCGGTTGGGTGAATTACTGGTCAAAGATGGCCTGATTCCTGAAGACAGTATTCAGAAAGTATTGGATTTACAAGCCCAGAGCCCCCATAAGCTCTTTGGCCGCCTTTGCGTCGAGCTCGGCCTTCTTAGCACCGATAAACTTCAGGCTTTTTTAAAAAAACAGCGTAAATCGATTAAGCTTGGTGAACTATTAATTAAGCAAAATTGCCTGACGCCTGATGCACTTGAAAAAGCCTTGGAGCATCAGCAGAGTAATCCTGATCAGCGTCTGGGTGAAATCCTGATTGAGCAGCAGGCCTTAAGTGAAGATGTTTTGGTCGAGGCGTTAGGCTTGCAGTGGGATTTGCCGGTACTCAGCCGCCGCTTAAAAGTAGAGCCCCTGTCTTTGTTGGACGGTCTGGATTTGCGTTTGGCTCACGATAGCGCCTTAATCCCTTTGGCGCGTGGTGAACAGGGTGTAACCGTTGCGATGTTTAGCCCCAATGATATGAACGCACTTTATTATCTGGAAAGCCATTTTGACGCTAAAATTCGGCGCGGCATTGCCTCTGCCAGCGCCATTCGGGCTGCGCTTAAAAGCTCTTATCACCAGCGTAAAGCCGAGCTTGATGCTGAGCGCCAGGCTCAAAATGCGCCGCCCCCGGTAACGGAGCGCAAACCTGATCTCAGCAAATTATTTGAAGCTTCTGCTGAGCCAGAATCAGAATCTCTTGAAGATAAACTGCCTGAGCTGGATTTTAAAATTGGCTTTAGTGGAGACATTCAGCCAGAGTCTTTTGACGATGATCGTTTTTCAAGTCTGCCGGCGCTTGGCTTTTATAGCGAAGAAGAAGATGAAGTATCTGAGGCAGATGCAGAATCCCAGCCCGAAGTTGCTCCTGAACCCGAACCCGAACCTGAGCCGCAGGTCATTACCGAAGATTCACTGATTGTTGGCGGCGTCAGCCTGACTTCTGGCCAGAGCGCTTATAAACAGCAGGAAGGCATGCTGAACTATCTGATAAAAAATGCTTTGTTAGATCAGGCTTCTGCCATTCATCTGGAGCCCCAGGGGCCGTTTATTCGCGTGCGGTATCGCATTGATGGGGTTTTAAATCAGAAAACCGCGCTGCCCGCTAATTTAGGCAATCCGATGGTGGCCCGTTTAAAACAGATCTGTGCCCTAAATCCTGATAATACCAGCCTGCCCCAGCGCAATCGCGTGCAGGCCAGCTTTAATGATCAAGAGCTTGAACTGGGGATTGCCACTTACCCGGATCGCCATGGTGAAACGATGGTGCTCAATCTGCGGCCCAAGCAGAGTATCAGCCAGATGACCTTTTTTAATCTTGATCAGGCTGGCTTTTCACCGCTGAATCTCTGGCGAATTAAAAAGCTGTTGGGTCAGCCCGGTGGCTTAGTGATTGTCACCGGGCCAGCTAGAGCTGGTAAAACCTCAACGGTTTATGCGGCCCTGAATCATCTCAATTTGCTGACGCGCTCCATTGCGACAGCTGAAAGCCCAGTTGAAATGAATATTACCGGTATCAGCCAGGGCAATTGGACACCGCAAAGTGGGATTCCCTTTGCTGAGATGATTCGCTCGATGTCTTATTTAGATACTGATGTAATGATGATCAGTGAATTAGACTCACCCGAAACCGTAGAAGCTGCTGTTGAGCTGGCTTTAGGCGGCGCTAAACTGCTGACGACTTATCCTAGTTTTGACAGCATGGGCGCGCTGTTTAGATTGCGTACTCAGGGCTTAGAGTCTTTATTAGTGGCTTCTGGTCGTCTGGCGCTGGTCTCTCAGCGTCTTGTGCGTAAGCTCTGCCCCCATTGCCGTCAGCAAGAGGCCCCCAATCGCGATCTGCTGCAATTATTAGGTCTGCCCGCTGAAGCTGCAGCAAAAAAAGTCTGGGGTCCCAGAGGCTGTGAAAAATGTCAGCAAGTTGGTTATTTAGGCCAGACTTTGCTGCATGAGATTCTGCTGATTAATGACTCCATGCGTGAAGCGCTGATTAATCAGGAAACAGCTGGCAAAATCCGGGCCATTGCCCGCCAGGAATCCCAGCTGGTCTCCATGGCTGAAGACGGCTTTTATAAAGCAGTTGAAGGGGTCACGTCTTTAGCAGAAGTGCAGCGCGTGGCTGAAATCAACGAGTATGACGCCCAGTCTCAGCGTTCAATTGAAGACTTGCTGGCGATCTGCCGCGGAGAAAAAGCTTAAAGCGCCTTATTCTCATCAAGTCTGTCTGCAAGTAAAAAGGCCCGCATCAAGCGGGCCTTTTGTTTTAGCTGCTAAAAGCTAACTGTAAGGGTTAAAGAGCGAGGGGTTATTCCCACATCGGGATACGAACACCATGACGTTTAGCAGCGTCGATCGCTTCGTCATAACCTGCATCAACATGGCGAATAATCCCCATGCCAGGGTCTGATGTCAGAACGCGATCCAGACGCGCTGCGGCTTCTGGGGTGCCGTCAGCCAGAATCACCATGCCAGCGTGCTGGGAATAACCCATGCCAACGCCACCACCGTGATGCAGGGAGATCCAGGACGCACCGCCCACAGCATTGATCATGGCGTTTAAAAAGACCCAGTCAGACACCGCATCGCTGCCGTCTTTCATCGCTTCGGTTTCGCGATTGGGTGAAGCAACTGAGCCGCAGTCGAGATGGTCACGGCCAATTACAATCGGGGCTGAGACTTCGCCAGCAGCCACCAGATCATTAATCCGTTTGCCCAGGCGAGCGCGCTCACCGTAACCTAACCAGCAAATCCGTGAAGGCAGACCCTGGAAGGCGACTTGATCCTGAGCCAGTTGAATCCAGCGCACTAAGCCCGGATCATCAGCAAACTCTTCTAAAATCAGATCATCAATCCGGAAAATATCTTCAGGGTCGCCCGAAAGCGCAGCCCATCTAAATGGCCCTTTACCTTCGCAGAACAGCGGTCGAATATACGCCGGTACAAAGCCTGGAAAGGCAAAAGCGCGCTCAAAGCCGCGGTTAAAGGCTTCCTGGCGAATATTATTGCCATAGTCAAAGACCACTGAGCCGCGGCTCTGCATCGTGACCATCGCTTCAACGTGGCGGGCAATTGAGTGCTGAGCGACATTGAGATAATGATCCGGGTCACGATGGCGCAGATGGCCAGCATCCTGCAGATTATAGCCAGCGGGAACATAGCCGTTTAGCGGATCATGAGCGCTGGTCTGGTCGGTGACAATATCGGGCACAAAGCCACGATTAACCAGCTCGGGCAGAACCTCAGCAGCATTGCCAAGTAGGCCAATTGAGCGAGCCCAGCCGTTACGACGGGCTTCCATGGCGTGATCTAAAGCTGTGTCGAGATCTTCAAAGAACTGATCGAGATAGCGGGTATCCACACGGCGCTGAATGCGCGTGCGGTCAACATCGATACAGAGGGCAACCCCACCGTTCATTTTAACGGCCAGGGGCTGAGCGCCACCCATGCCGCCAAGACCGGCTGTCACGCAGATTCGGCCTTCTAAGCTGCCGTAGAAGTGTTTGTCAGCGACGGCTTTAAAGGTTTCATAAGTACCCTGGAGAATCCCCTGGGTGCCAATGTAAATCCAGCTGCCGGCGGTCATCTGGCCGTACATCATCAGGCCCTCAGCGTCGAGTTCGCGGAATTTTTCCCAGGTGGCCCATTTGGGCACTAAATTAGAGTTGGCTAACAGCACACGCGGGGCATCAGCATGGCTTTTGAAGATGCCAACGGGTTTGCCCGACTGGACTAACAGGGTTTCGTCATTTTCAAGTTTAAGCAGGGCTTTGACAATCTGGCGCAGGCTGTCCCAGTTACGGGCCGCTTTGCCGTTGCCGCCGTAAACAACCAGTTCTTCAGGGTGTTCAGCGACCTGGGCATCAAGATTGTTGAGCAGCATACGCAGGGCTGCTTCCTGGATCCAGCCTTTACAATGTAGCTGGGAGCCGCGCGGCGCGCGCAGCGGGATCTGGCTCTCACCGGCCAGCAGGGCGTCAATCCCGCTGTAATAGAGCTCGTTCGAAAGGCTCAAATTCTGGTCAGTCAGCACCATGGCGGGGATGGCTCCTTTGATTGAAGGATATCTGTTTATTATGCCATAGGCCGGGCAGTTGCCGGATGCATTAGCATTGCATTAGCGCTTGGCAACTGTGTTAGTGCCTGTGCCAAAATACAGCAGTCCTGTCTGAAAGTGAGTTTAGCCTTCTGATGTTGATGCCTGCCCTACTTGCCCTGAGCCTGACTCAGCCCCTTATCCAAACTGAGCCTGCTGAGCTGATTCGCCTGGAGTCATTCGCCAATACCTATGTCAATCTTTCGCCCTTAGAAGGCTGGACCTTTCAGATCAGCACGCCGGTTTTATTTGGCGGTCAGGGGGCAACCGCTGGCGTGATGGCGAATAAAACCTTTGCTCTGGGTCAGGCGCTGGGCTGGACAGACGGCGCTGAACGAGTTGGTTTAGGCGTCGGGGCGCAGGTCTTTGCGCCGCTGACGTTTCAGCAATTGTATTTGGGTGCCTCACTCGGTATTGGGCACAGCACGCCGATTGGTGAACATTTTATCGATTATGGCCTGCGCTATGCGCCCTTAGTCGCCGTTGACTGGTTTGCTAATACCAGCACAGGTTATAACGGCATTCTCGCCAATCTGGGCTTTCACTATCGCCTGAGCGACAATCATTACACCACGATCGGTGTACAAGGTGGTTATTATGCTCCGTTTACAGGCCCAGGCCAGGGCTTCTGGACGATTCAACCCTTGCTAGGCTTAAATTTAGGGTTTTAAAAAGGGTTTGAGCCTTGTTGCAGGCTCAAACCGAGCGCTTTGCGCTCTCCTCACTTTTTGCCTTCTGCCAGCTGCGCCACGGCGTCTTTTAAAAAATCACTCATGCCCTGGTTGCAAAGATAATGACGTCTGTTGTTGTCACGAGGGCCAGGTGGGCCTTCAGGGCCGTCGACATAAAGCATCAGTTTTTGCTCAGGGAATTCAATGCTTAAGAGCGCGGGAGCTGGACCTGCCCAGCCATTTAGGCCTTTGGCTTCACAAGCGATTTTTTGTTTGGCGGAAGCTTCTAAACGCTGATAAGCTTTGTTGCCTAAACGTTTGCTGGCCGTAAAATAAGTGCTTGGATCAGTCACCATGCTGGAATGAAACTCAGCTTGTAGATCTTGTTTGCCTGCAACGGGGGTAATCACCAGTGAAAAAGCATGCTGATACTGTGGCGGTAGCTCAGCCTGGGCGGCAGGCATCAGCCATTGGCTCAGGGTATGGGTTAAAGATTTAAGTGGATTAAAGCTGTGCTGGGACTTAAATTCAGTCTGGTTCCAGCGCAAATAATATTCAATCCGATTGGGGACTTTAGCTTGGGCTTCGGGCTGGCTGGCGCAGCCCGCTAGCAGGCTCAAAAGTGCCAATGACAAAAATTTTGCTTTCATTTTAATCCTCCGGGATGGGCACCTAGCTTTAAAATGCCTTCAAATTGCTGTATTTTAACATCATGCAAAACTTACAGCCTCAAGACAGCCAGGAACCGCAAGAACTTCAGGAATTACGCGCCCTCCGGCAAGAGCACGAAGCAATCGGTCAGCGTCTGGCTGATTTAGAGCGTCAGCTGGGGGTAAAGCCCTCACGCGCTGCTAAGCTAGAGCTTAAGTCTCCTGAAAAAGCTGAAAAATCAGCGCTTAAGCTCCCCACAAATCTCGAACAGCTAATTGGCCTGCAGGGCTTTAGCTGGCTGGGAATTTTAGCCCTGGTCACAGGCTTAGGTTTGTTTATTCGCTTTGCTTATCTTGAAGGCTGGCTTGGCCCAGCTGCCATTCTGATAGGTGGCGTGGTTGTTGGTGCGGCGATGATTGGCGCCGGTGAATGGATTGCGCGCCGTGAACATTACCGCACCTGGGCACATGCTTTGATGGGTGGCGGTATTGCCGTACTTTATTTTCTGGTTTATGCCGCTTATCACTTTGAATATTTCCGCCAGGTCACGCATCTGAATCAGGTAACAGATGCCGTGCTCCTCATGGCTGTTGTCGGGCTGGCGATTTTTCTGGCGCTCAGGCGTCAGTCTCAATCTTTAGCCAGCCGGGCTTTTGTACTGGGTTTTGTCACTTCTTTATTGAGCCAGCAGCTGGTGATTCTGACTTTGGTCTATAACCTGATTCTGAGCTGTGGCTTAGTAGGGGTTGTGGCGATTGCGCGCTGGCAAGGTCTGGCGCTGGTTGGAATTATTGGCTCATATGTCTTACATGGCGTCTGGCTAGTGGCAAATCCTACTGCTGGATTACTCGGTTTAGGCGTGATGCTGGTCTATTCATCACTTTATGCCCTTGTTGCGGACCGCCTGGAAAGTGATGCTGCTTCCCCTCAACCAGCTGAGGTTTTGCTGCCGATGGTTGGCAAAAACAGCTTTTGGCGCAGCCCGGCTGCTTTGGGCTTAACTAATTTAATTGGTTTTACAGGCTTAATGGCTCTGATGATGCTCTGGGGCATCAGTGTTCCTTTGGGGCTGCAGTTAGGTGCCTGTGTGGCCTGGCTTGTGATCGGCGTAGGCTTTCAGTCTCGCTTGTTAGCTTTACCTGCTCTGCGTACCCAGGCCTGGCAAGGCGTCTTTTTTGCTCACTGGGCTTTAGCCGTGATTTTTAGCGATCTAAGTCTGCAAATTGCTGAAACGGCGCC
>CAJYHH010001111.1 GCA_913773825.1 Candidatus Sericytochromatia bacterium
AAGAACGCGCACAGCGGATTACGCCGGGCCCCAAACCCGCTGTGCCAGCCCCCAGAATGAAAGCTGTACAGCCTCCTCAGTTTCAGTCAAAATCTTCTTTGCAGGAAGTCAGATTTGTTTCTAAGGAGCTTGAAAAACTCTTAAAAGGAGGACGTGATAGCGCTGAACAACAAGCTTTAGCAGAGTCCCTGCAGCCAGAGCAACTGGTCATGCTGGCAGAACTCGCCAGTCAGACCCAGACCGCTCAAAGCAGCCAGGATTTTGGGAAGACCCTTGAAAACATTTATGCTAAACATCTTTCACGTCAGCAGTCTGCATTTTTATCTGCTCGACTGTCTTCCCGGATGAAGCGTATGTTATCTCAGATGGGTGACTGGAAAGACGAATATTGGTCTGAATTTCAGACCCTGATGATTGAAAACGGCGTCTGGGAAGGCAGTGAATGGCTGGAAAAATGGCGTGCCGGTAAAAAAGGCAAACAGCATCTGGCTAAAACAGGCAAAGACTATTTAGTAACAGAAAAAATCACCACGCTTGACGATATGCTTGATCAAGCTAAAAAAATGGAAAACAAACAGCGTGGTCAGAACATGCTTAGCTCTGTTTCTGGCGGCTGGTCCCGGCCAGAGCGCCCACGGGCAGCTCCTGAACAACGCCGCTTGTTGTCTGCATTAGCGCGTCCGGATCGCCTGCTTGAGTTAATTGAAATGGCAATCAGCAGCGAAACCTGGCAAAGCACACCCGCAGCGCTTCAGCAGCGGCTTTATGAGGCTTTCTGTGTTCTTTCTGATACTGATTTGGACACGATTAAGCAGCAATTTTTAGCAGGTGTTGAACCTGAGCACATTGAAACGGCAAAAACCCTGATTAGTGTGCTGGAGCTCAAAAGCAACCAGATTATGACTTTGTTTCGCCAGGATCCGCGTTTGAGCTATAGCGATGCACTTGAAATTCTGATCAGTCGCCAAGTCGAAACTGAACGCCGCGAAAAGCTGAATTCTCAGGCCTGGCAACAAACCCCAGCTGCCCAATATGCTCGTTATCATCAGGCCTAAACAACCTTTAGAATTTATTTCTTTAGCCACAGCCTGAATAAATGCTTAAGCGCTTGCCTTAAGCTGATATTTCTTGAGAAAATCAAAAATAACTATATCAACCACCCAGAGGCTTATATGTCTGTTTCTGTGCAATCAAATCAAACCACTCCTACCCCTTCGGCTGGTTCATCTAGCTCAACCAGTTCGACGGGTTCAGCCACCACCCAGACCAATAGCGGTCAGTCTCCTGCAAGTCAGACCAAAGCCAGTAAATTAGGCAAATTGCTGGATGCTCTGGCTGGGCTATTAGAGCAGATTAAAGCGGAAGAAGGCCCCGAGGATGCCGGTGAGCAGATTTTAGATCTGTTCCGTGAGTCTGATTTAGACATCGTTGAGTTATTAGAGGTCAGTCGTGAAGTTCAAGAGGCTTTGGCTGAACTTAAAAAAGCCATTGAAAACAGTCTTAAATTTCCTCAAGACGATCATTCTGCTGAAGCCGAAGAAAAACGCCGTAAACTGGCAGCTGCTTTAGCTCGCCTGGATGGAATTTATTTGGAGCGCAATCGTCGCCAGCTTGAACAGAACTTTTCTGATCTCTGGCGCCTGATTTATCTTGAACGCCGTCAGCGCCATGCAGATGTTGATCCTGATATGGAATTGGCTCCGGCCGGAT
>CAJYHH010001112.1 GCA_913773825.1 Candidatus Sericytochromatia bacterium
AGTCTGGAAAGATAATGCCTTTGTGCCGCGTCAGATCATGCCTTTGTCGATCTCATACGATCATCGTCTGGTTGACGGTGCAGACGCTGCGCGCTTCCTGCGCTTTATCGCAGAAGCGCTGGAAAACCCCCTCAGCCTGCTGATGGACTAAAGACTCACGTTAGGTGAGTTTTGCAGTCAGTTTTAAGCGTCACGCTGGTTTTAAGTTTTTAAATAAGCTTTTAAATCGGAGTGGCGCCCTCTCTCCAAAATAGATAAAGCGATATTAAAAGATAAAAAGTGGGCTCATTGTAAAGCATCTGCTTCCTCTTCAATGCCCAGAGCTCGTAGCCCACAGCCCACAGCTAAAAAAGAGGTAATTTATGAGCAACGAATCTTATCAAGTCATCGTCCTTGGCGGTGGTCCTGGTGGCTACGCCGCAGCATTTAGAGCGGCTGATCTTGGACTAAAGACGGCCCTGGTTGAATCCCGCGTCAATCCTGGCGGGGTCTGCCTGTTTGAAGGCTGTATTCCGTCTAAAGCTTTACTGCACTCAGCTGAGCTGATCAACGAAACTCGCCATGCCGCTGAATGGGGCCTGACCTTTGGTGAGCCCCAGATTGATATCGATAAACTGCGTACCTGGAAAGACACCAAAGTGGTCAACCAGTTGACTGGTGGCCTGGGCCAGATGGCCAAATCCCGCAAAGTGGCGTTTATTCGCGGTACGGGCACAATTCTCAATAATCGTCAATTAGAGGTTGCCTTACATGAAGGTGGCACCCAAACCCTTGAGTTTGAAAATCTGGTGATTGCCACAGGTTCTTCGCCAATTGTGCTGCCCTTTTTGCCCAAAAGTGAACGTGTCATGGACTCAACCGCTGCGCTGGAACTCAAAGATATTCCTAAGCGCCTGCTGGTGCTCGGCGGCGGTTATATCGGGCTTGAAATGGCCACGGTGTATGCGGCTCTGGGCTCAGAAGTCACGGTTGTTGAGATGCTCGACAGCCTGCTGGCTGGGGCGGATCCCGATCTGGTGCGTCCTTTGGCTAAGCGGCTTGAAAATCAGCTCAAAGAAGTCAAGCTCAAAACCAAAGTCACGGGTGCTGTTGAAAAAGGCGATCAGCTGGTTGTTTCATTTGAAGCCGCTGACGGTACCAAATCAGAAGAAACCTACGACAAAATTCTGGTGTCAGTGGGCCGTCGCCCCAATAGCCGCGGCATTGGCCTTGAAAACACCAAAATTGAAGCCGACAAACAAGGCTTTATTCCGGTCAATCCCCAGCGCCGTACAGTAGAACCCAGCATTTACTGTATCGGTGACGTAGCCGGTCAGCCGATGCTGGCCCATAAAGCCACCCATGAAGGTTTAGTTGCCGTAGAAGCGATTGCTGGCCATAAAGTGGCCTTTGAACCTGCTGCAATTCCAGCTGTGGTGTTTACTGATCCCGAAGTTGCCTGGGTTGGCCTGACCGAGCGAGAGGCCAAAGAACAGAGCCGTAAAGTTGAAGTGGCCAAGTTCCCCTGGGGTGCTTCTGGCCGTGCTTTGACCCTTGATCGTCCTGAAGGTCTGACTAAGCTGATTGTTGAGCCCGAAACCGAGCGCATTTTAGGCGTTGGGATCGTTGGTAAAGGCGCTGGTGAGCTGATTGCAGAAGCGACTTTGGCCGTCGAAATGGCGGCTGTTGTTACGGATTTAGCTCTGACGATTCATGCCCATCCCACACTATCTGAAACCGTGATGGAATCTGCCGAAATGTTCTTTGGTCAGAGCGTTCACGTTTATAAACCTAAGCGTAAAAAATAAACATTGCCTGCAATGAGCTGGCAGTTTTCACCCGTCATCGACAACGGGCGATCTGATCGTCACTTGCGAGTTTTGGCGGGTGATTTTTTTTTTACTCGCAGAAGGAGCGGGTGAAGAAAGACATTTGGCTGCGAAACGTTGAAAATCTGTCCACAACGTCTTTGAATGATTTTTAGCTGCTTTTGAGTCTGCTTTTAGCGAGTTTTTAAGTCCATTTAGCTGTGTAAGAGCGTCTTAATCAGCATAATCATAAGAGCAAAACTGAGTTTATTTTGCTCGTTTATTTTGTTTATTAGGAACTGGAACTCAGAGTGAGAGTAAAGTGAGATTGATAGAATATGAAACAGAACAATTATCCATCGGTCCTGACTCTGAGCCTGATTGTGGCTCTAAATATGTTTGCTGCTTGTTCCTCTCAGACCAGTCTGGTAGTGGAGCCAAGTGCTTCTCCAACACCATCCCCAATACCTACCTCGACCCCGACACCTGTTCCTTCACCGACTGCTCAGCCCAATACGCCTGACGGTGCAGTGGGCTATCAGGTGCTTGAAGGTTATCGTCTGGTTCAAGGGATGGTTGAAACAAACTCACGTGATATCAAAGCTGAAACTGAAATTAACTTAGCAACGGTCTTAAGCACTCAGGCCGACTTTGATAAATATCTGATGCCGCTGACTGGCAGCAGTCCCACGCCGATTGATTTTAGTCAGCACCAAGTTCTATTAACAGCCAAAGTCACAGGGGCCTATATTTATCGTCCTCAGATCACGGCTTTAAAGATGCAGAGTGGTGATTTGCACGCAGACTATACCTATAGCATCGTTTATAGTCCTGATCCGATGCTCAATGACTATATTCGGCCAGTGATTTCTCTGACGCGTTTTGACCGCGTGA
>CAJYHH010001113.1 GCA_913773825.1 Candidatus Sericytochromatia bacterium
ATCTGTTTTGAGCCAGTGTTCATAGTTTTTAAGCGCTGTAATCACCTTGCCCTGAGCGGTTTTAAACTCAGCCTGCAGCTTAGCGTCTTTGACCCCGCTAAAAGCTGATTTTAGATCCGTCTCAAAAAAGCTCACCAGCCAGGGCAATTGTTCAATCGCCACTTCTGTAAATTCTTTGGGTGGGTTTTTAAGATTGCTGCGGGCATGGGTAAACACAACTGGCATCTGATTCATGCGTAAAATCACCGCCTTGAGCCTGACTTCCGGGGCCGCAAAATGGCGCGACATCAGGGTAAAGACACTTTCGGTAATGCCAGAGCTATAGATATCGGGATTGATTTCCCAATAGCGTAAAACCTGAGCGGACAGCAGACTGCTTTGAAGGGTGTGCAGCAGCAGCTCACGGTCATAAATATCGTCTTCATTGAGATTGGCTGGATCAATGGCTTTAAAACGGGTTAGCCAACTCTGATTCCAGCTGATGTCAGAGTCGACGCCTGCACGGGAATAGTCCTCAAGCTGGTTGTCATAAGTGTGCACACCCAAATAAGTGGCATAGCTGGGATTATTGGCAAAGTACTCTTTAAAAAACTGATCCTGCAGCTTGGCAAACAAAGGTTTGGGATTGGGATCAGCTGGTTTTGGGCTGCTGCTTGGAACTGTTTCTGGAGATGCGTTTGGGCTGCCTTGAATTGTCATTCGCGGCATCTTGGTGCGTGGGGATGCTGAGGCTGGAGCCGCTGGTCGGACAGGTTGTTTGGGTTTGCTTAGCACAGGTGTTTGAGTGAGTAAAAAGGTGCTGAGAATCAGGCAAATGCGGAGTTTAGTCATCGGGATACCTCTGGCAGAAGTGCCTCAGTTTACCACGGGCAGACTTTTAGCCGATTAAAGCTGAATAGGTCTACCAGAGCGGGCCTTGGTATTGTTCATCCACAAAGTGAAACAGCAAAACAGTTTCACGCCGATTAGGCGGCAGTGGGTCACGCCAGTGTTCAATCTCGCGGCCACGATAAACTAAGGCGTCACCGGCCTGTAAGGGGATAGCCGTTGGGCCATGTTTTGTTTCAAGCCAGAGGGGCCAGGGGGCGCCTTCTGCGCTGGGGGGCTCAGAATCCAGCTGGACTGAGACATTCCAGATACAGGGATCACGGTCTTTATGGGACTTGAGCTTGGTATCTTCGTAATATGAAATCATGCTATAGCTCGGGATTAGCTTACAGTCCACAAGGGGGCTTAAAACCGACTGCAAATGCTGATGCCAGAAGCGCATCATTGGGTCAAAGATTTTAAACTGGCGGCGGGTATAATCATCATCTTGGGACTGCATTGGCGATGATGTGCGGCGCTGGCGGGTATATTCACGCAGAGCCGCAATTTGCAGCGGGCTAATCAGCGAGGGGATGTGTAAATAGCCTTCCTGGGCCAGACGCATTCGCCAGTGGGCTTGTAACGCTTCGCGCTGATCCCTGTAGTCTTCGTCTGCCAGCACCAGTACATGGGCCGCACAGAGCAAGCTAAAACACTCGTCATCGAGACTTTCAAGCGTGGTTTCGCCACTTGAAAGTCGATGTAGCAGATCAAGCATACCAGGGCTTGGCCAATAAGCTTCAGGATAGTTGAGTAAGGGGTGAGAGACCCAGCAGACCGGCAACTCATCGCTGTACTGAATCATCTGCATGCGTTCAGACCAGACTTCGGGCTCTGGCACGGATGTCTGGCAATGATAACGGGGATTAAAGCGAAATTCAGGACGGGCACTGGCGCTTAACTGACTGCGGGCAATTTCCGGCAGCAGTCGTGGCCAGTGCAGGTCCAGCGGGCAATAAAAGATCGGATCGCCAGTTAAGAGATTGATGCGTGAGCGTGACGGGTCAGGCTGGGATTCTGGCCCAGCGTTTAGCGGCTCGTCAGGCTCACGTGTGTCCATCTTAGCCCTCGAGTAAAAACTCAGTCAGGGGTTTCTTTTTGGCGTGGCCAGCCGGACGTGGTAGGGTTTTAGGCGTCAGACTGCGCTTTTCAAACACCAGCAAGACGCGTTGCTCACCGTTGATTTCAAAGGTTTTGGCCTCATCTAAACGAGCGCCTAATAAACCGCAGATCTGGTTCATACCCTGCATTTCAGTGGTGTAATTAGGGCCTTTCATGGCAATAAACACCCCTGTGCGCTTGACCAAGGGCAAGCAGAACTCAACCAGCACCGGCATTGCCGCCACTGCGCGTGAAATCACCGCATCATACTGCTGACGATGCTGGGGGTTAACACCAGCGTCTTCTGCGCGCATATGCAGGGTTTTGGGGCGATTGGCTGCCAGTTCCGGAAAATGATTGATCAAACCCGTGATCATATCTTCTACGGCCTTGAGCTTTTTGCCGACCGAATCTAACATCGTCAGCTCTAAGTCAGGGCGAGCCAGCCATAAGGGCAGGCCCGGAATGCCGCCGCCCGTGCCAACGTCCATCACGGTACGTGTGCTGTCAGGGAGTTCAGGCAGCAGGGTCAAAGTATCGATTACGTGTTTATAGCAGAAGTCTTCCCAGTCTGTAATCCGGGTCAGATTCATGCGGGTATTGGCTTCCAGCAACAGCTGGTGCAAAACCTGATAACGAGGAATCAGCGTCTCGGCATCAAGGCCGAGCTTGGTTAGGGCTTCAGAAAGCTGAGTCGAAACGAGTAAAGAGGAGTCCACTAGGTACCTTAGGATAAAAATAAGTTGATTTAGGCGGCATACACTCGCCTTGTTCGGCAATCGCGCAGAGTGTGCTTACAGGGGTGGCGTTGACGTAAAACGCCGTACCGCCTTCGCTCTGTAAGGTTTCGCGCAGGACTGAAATATCCGGTGAAAACTGGATATAGTCAGGGTCTTTGGATTTGTCTGAAGGAAAGCCCGCTAACTTGTACAGCAGCAGCTCATGCAAAACCGAGACGTCCAGATTGCGATAGCTGCTGGCGCGGTGATCCGCAATGCCTTCAGGCAGTCCTTCAGGGCGTTTAAGCAGATAAAGCGCGTCAGGTGTTTCCATCGCTAAACGGAGTTCACCAGGCTCGGCTTTTAAAGCTTCGCTGATTTGTTCAGGGCTAAAGCTGCTGGGGTCCTGAATCACTTCGACGCTAAAATGCTCACGTAAACGATCCAGCATATCAGCTGGCCATTCAAAGCGAGAACGAATTAAACGGTGATAAGGCAGAACCAGCAAGCCGGGATCCTGGACTGAGCTGAGATACATGCAGACATAGCCTGCTGCTTCAGTTTCAGGATAGTGGGCTTTACGAAAGCCCTGAGCGGTTTCATAACGATGATGGCCATCTGCAATATACAGCGGACGATCGTTAAAAAAGTTGGTGATCTGTTCGTTTAGCGTAGATTTAACGGCAAAGAGCTCATGTGAGATCTTTTCGCCATCGGTAAAGCGAAACAGCGGCTCAGTTAAAGTCGGTTCAATCAGTGCCTGCAGGCTGTGCTCAGGATCCTGATAAATCGAAAAAACCGGGCTTAAATGCGTGCGGGTCTGCTCCATTAAGGCATACCGATCTGCTTTAGGGCCGTCTAAGGTTTTTTCATGCGGCAGCACATCCCCTTCGCTAAAAGGGGTGGCTTCGCAGAGCACAAATAAATCACTGCGGGTATGCTGAGCACCTGCCGCTGTAAAGGTCTGGCGATGTAAATAATAGCCAGGTTCAGCCTGGGTGCTAAACACACCATCAGCCAGCCACTGTTTAAGGGTGGCTTCTGCGCGGGTGTAGACATTCTGGCCAGGGGCGTCATCTGCTTGAGTCTGACCAAAGTCGATGCGCACAAAATTGTGAGGATCGCGGTCGTAGAGTGTTTGCTGCAGAGCAGGTGAAATCACGTCATAAGGCGGGCTGGTAACAGCGGCGTAGTCAAATTGGCGAGCGGGATTGTAGAGGGTTGCCCGGAACGGGCGCAGCTTAGCCATCGACTTCGTTAATCTGCTGGTTCGGAATAAACGAGCGTACTTTCATAATTAAATCCTTCATATCGGCCTTCATATTGAGGCCAGGGCGATTGGCGGAATATTCAATCAGGGCAGACCAGACCAGAGCCCACTCGTCATAATCTAAAATGGTCTCACCCATCAGCTGCGAGAGGCTGATATCAAGGGCTTCGGCGAGTCGTTTGATTTTGATGACGGGCCATTCGAGCAGTTGGTTGGCATTGCCTGCTTCGAGCTCCGTGAGCTCACTGACATTGAGTTGAGCTGTTTCTGCCAGCGCTTCAAGGCTCAGGCCTTTGTGCTGACGGGCTTGTGAAACCTGGGTTGCAATATGCTCAAGCATTATCCCGCTCGCCTCTTTTCGGTATTCTTTTTCTTTGTTCCGTTGCCAGGAGTCTGTTTAGACTGCTGCGTGGAAACCTGTTCAGAAACCGGCTCAATGGCCGTGCTTGAGTCTTGGGGTAAAAGCGAGGCAATCAGGGACTGCAAGCGCCCAGAATCCCAAAGACTTGTAAATAGTTTAACAATTTCCGGGTCAAATTGTGAGCCCGCAAAACGATGAATTTCCTGCATGGCGTAATCCGGCGCATGGCTTTTACGAAAAGAGCGCTCAGAGATCATCGCGTCAAAAGCATCTACGACTCGCATCATGCGACTGAGATAGGGGATTTTTTCACCGCTGATTCCGTCAGGATAGCCTGTGCCGTCAAAGTTTTCGTGATGGTGCAAAATCAACGGTACAACAGGCTCAAAGCTGCGAATATGTTTAAGCATCTCAGCGGCGATCCGGGGATGAGAGCGAATATGGGCGCGCTCTTCAGGGCTAAGCTGCTCTTTTTCT